>BBBN01000043.1 GCA_001311585.1 Thermus sp. JCM 17653 | reverse complement strand
GGAGCGCCTGCGCCGGGAAGTGGCCCGCCTCAAGGTGCCCCCGGTGGAAGGCCTCTCCGCCAGCTTCGGGGTGGCCCAGGCGGGCCCCACCGACTCCCCCCTCTCCCTTCTCAAGCGGGCGGATGAGGCCCTCTACCGGGCCAAGCGCCTGGGCAAGAACCGGGTGGAGAGCGCCTAAAGCCCCGCCTCCCGCCTTAAGGCCTCCACCCGGTCCGTCTCCTCCCAGGGGAAGCCCGGGCGGCCGAAGTGGCCGTAGGCCGAGGTGGGGGTGTAGATGGGCCGCAGGAGGTCCAGCTCCTCAATGATGGCGAGGGGCCTCGGGTCAAAGACCTTCTTGGCGATCTCCGTGAGCTTCTCGTCGGGGAGGACCCCGGTGCCGAAGGTCTCCACCCTGAGGGAGACGGGCCTCGCCTTGCCGATGGCGTAGGCGAGCTCCACGAGGGCCCTCCGGGCAAGCCCCGCCGCCACGATGTTCTTCGCCATGTAGCGGGCGTAGTAGCTGGCGGAGCGGTCCACCTTGGTGGGGTCCTTGCCGCTGAAGGCCCCGCCCCCGTGGGGCACCGCCCCCCCGTAGGTGTCCACGATGATCTTGCGGCCCGTGAGGCCGGTGTCCGCGTGGGGCCCCCCAGGATGAAGCGGCCCGAGGGGTTGATGAGGTACTCCGTCTCCCTTTCCTTCAGGTACTCCGGGGGATGGCCTGGCGCACCACCTCGCGGATCAGGTCCTCCCGGAGCTGGTCCTGCTCCACCTCGGGGGAGTGCTGGGCGGAGACCACCACGGTCTTCACGTAGAGGGGCTTATCCCCCTCGTAGACCACGGTGACCTGGGCCTTGCCGTCGGGCCGGAGGTAGGGCAGAAGCCCTGTCTTCCGCACCTCGGCCAGGCGCATGGTGAGGCGGTGGGCCAGGGTAATGGGGAGGGGCATGAGCTCGGGGGTCTCGTCGGTGGCGTAGCCGAACATGAGCCCTGGTCCCCAGCCCCCACCCGGTCCAGGGGGTCGGTGGACTTGAGGACCCGCCACTCGTAGGAGAGGTTGACCCCGCCCGCGATATCCGGGGACTGCTCGTCTATGGCGGTGAGCACGGCGCAGGTGTCCCCGTCGAAGCCGTACTTGGCCCGGGTGTACCCCACCTCCCGCACCGTCTTGCGCACCAGGCCGGGAATGTCCACGTAGCCTTCGGTGGTGATCTCCCCCGCCACGAAGACGAGCCCGGTGGTGACCAGGGTCTCCGCCGCCACCCGGGCCTTCTTGTCCTGGGCGATGAGGCGTCCAGGATGCGTCGGAGATCCGGTCTGCCAGCTTGTCCGGGTGTCCCTCGGTTACCGATTCAGACGTGACCAGCCTCAACGCAGGCACCTCCTTCGCGCCCCTTCGGGGCAACCCTGATAGTATAGCACCCCCCCCTTTCCGTCCAGGGAGGTAGGATGGGGGCCCGTGAAGGACCCTAAGGCCCCCATCGGCGTCTTTGACTCGGGGGTGGGTGGCTCACGGTGCTCTCCGCCCTCCGCCAGGCCCTCCCCCGGGAGGACTTCCTCTACTTCGGCGACACCGCCCGCGTCCCTTACGGGGGCAAGCCCCTTCCATGGTGCGGCGCTTCGCCTGGGAGATCGCGGGGTTTCTCCTCAGGGAAGGGGTGAAGGCCCTCGTGGTGGCCTGCAACACGGCGAGCTCCGCCGCCCTTCCGGACCTCGCCGAGGACCTTTCCGTGCCCGTCTTCGGGGTCTTGGAGCCCGCGGCGGAGGAGGCGAGGGCCTACGGGAAGGTGGGCCTCATCGGCACCCAGGCCACGGTGGAAAGCCGGGCCTACGAGCGCCACCTGGACCTGGCCTGGGCCAAGGCCTGCCCCCTCTTCGTGCCCCTGGTGGAGGAGGGGCTCTGGGACGACCCCGTGGCCCTCCTGGTGGCTCGGCACTACCTGGAGGAAGCCCCCAAGGACCTCGAGGCCCTCATCCTGGGGTGCACCCACTACCCCTTCCTGAAGAACACCCTGGCCCAGGTCCTCCCCGGGGTACGCCTCATCGACTCCGCCGAGGCCACGGCCCGGCGGGTGGCCCAGGCCCTGGAACGGGAGGGCCTTTTGAACCTCGAGGGAAGGGGACGGGTGGTCCACTACGTGACCGGGGACCCGGAGAGCTACCGGGCCCTGGCCGAGCGCCTGGGGGAGAGGGTGGAGGACCTCAGGCGGGTGAGCCTGGAGGAGCTCTAATACCACCCCATGCTGGCTCGGGCCGGCGTGAAGGCCCCGAGAGGGGGTTTCCCTCCCTGGGCTAAGCTAGGGCCATGCCCAAGAAGCCCCTCATAGACCAGCTTCACCACGAGGACAGTTGGCGGCTTTTCCGCATCCTGGCGGAGTTCGTGGAGGGCTTTGAGGCCCTCTCGGAGGTGGAGGTGCCCCTGGTCTCGGTCTTCGGCTCGGCCCGCTTTTCCGAGGACCACCCGGCCTACGCCCTGGGCTACCGCCTGGGGAAGGCCCTGGCCCAGGCGGGCTTCGGGGTGGTGACGGGGGGCGGCCCCGGGGTCATGGAGGCGGTGAACCGGGGGGCTTACGAGGCGGGCGGGGTGAGCGTGGGCCTCAATATAGAGCTTCCCCACGAGCAAAAGCCCAACCCCTACCAGACCCACGCCCTCTCCTTGCGCTACTTCTTCGTGCGCAAGGTCCTCTTCGTGCGCTACGCCGTGGGCTTCGTCTTCCTGCCCGGGGGCTTGGGCACCCTGGACGAGCTCTCCGAGGTGCTGGTCCTCATCCAGACGGAGAAGGTCCACCCCTTCCCCGTCTTCGCCCTGGACCGGGGCTACTGGGAAGGGCTTCTCTCCTGGATGGCCTTCCTGAAGGACCAGGGAGCCATAGACCCCCAGGACCTCCACCTCCTCACCCCCTTGGACACCCCCGAGGAGGTGGTGGCGGCCTTAAAGGCGGTATCCTAGGGAGGATGCGCCTCGTCCTGGCCACCTCCAACCCCGGGAAGGTGCGGGAGCTCAAGGAGGGCCTAAAGCCCCTGGGCTGGACCCTCCTCTCCCTGGCGGACTTCCCCTTGCGCATGCCCAAGGAGGAGGGGACCACCTTCCTGGAAAACGCCCTCCTCAAGGCGGCCTACGTGGCCAAGGCCACGGGGCTTCCCGCCCTCGCCGACGACTCGGGCCTGGTGGTGCCCGCCCTGGGCGGGGAGCCCGGGGTCTACTCCGCCCGCTACGGGGGGAGGGAGACGGACCGGGAAAGGAACGTCTATCTCCTAGAGAGGATGCGCCACCTCCAAGGGGAAGAGCGGAGGGCCCGCTTCGTGGCCGTTTTGGTCCTGGCCTACCCCGACGGGCACGCCGAGGCCTACGAGGGGAGCGTGGAAGGGGTGATCCTCGAGGCCCCGCGGGGGGAAGGGGCTTCGGCTACGACCCCCTCTTCTTCGTCCCCGAGGCGGGCAAGACCTTCGCCCAGATGACCCCGGAGGAAAAGGCCCGCCACTCCCACCGGGGTAGAGCTCTCCAGGCCCTCCTGGAGGCCTACAAACACGGACCTCCTCCTCGGGAGATCTCCAAGCTGGAATGAACCTCATCTCGCCCCACATCGCCCTCTACCGCCTCTACGACCTGGCGGACGAGATCGCCCTAAGCCGCCTGGCCACCCCCCGCCTCCGCCTCTCCCGGCCGAGGCTGGGCGCGGTGCGCTTCCAGAACCCCCCGGCCCAGGTGGAGCTGGGGGTGCGGAGCGTGGAGGGGGTCTCGGGCCTCCTCACCGCCAGGCTTTACGAGTTCGGGGTGGCCTCCCTCTCCTTCCGGGTCCACCTGGGGGAGAGGCTTCCCTGGGAGCCTTTTTAGAAAAGGCCCTCTCCCTGCCCGAGCTTCCCTTCTGGGAGGGGTTCTTCTTGGCCGAGCTCGCCGCCCTCGAGCCCTACCTCCAGGGAGCCCTCCTCCGCCCCGAGGAGAAGCGCCTCTCCGAGGAGTTCGTGGTCTACCACGCCCTGGGGCTGGAAGGGGAGCAGGCCTTCCGCCCCTCGGTGGACCTCACCCCCCTCTGGATGGGGCCAAGGAGGAGTTCGCCCCCGAGGTGCGGCGGGAGATGGACCGCTACCGCTACAGCTACTCCACCGAAGACCTGGCCCTCTTGGGCTTTGACCGGGTCCTCATCCTGGACTCCGAGGGGATCTGGGACGTGGCCGACCTGGTGGAGTTCGTCCACGCCCAGCTTTTGGAGCTCTCCTACTACGACCGGGTGCTCACGGAGGAGCTGGAGCTGGTGCCTCAGGTCCTAAGGGAGCGGGGGTTTTGGGGCTACGGGAGGCTTCAGCGCCTCCGCCGCCGCCTCATGGCCCGGCACGCGGAGATCGCCGACGTGAAGGCCCGGATGGAGGGCGCCTTGCGCATCACCGAGGACCTCTTCTACGCCAAGATCTACCGGGCCGCCCTGGAGCTCTACGGGGCCCACGAGCTGGAAAGGAGCGTGGAGGAGAAGCTTAGGGCCCTCGAGGCCACCTACGAGATGGTGACCGAGGAGGTGGTCCACCTTAGAAGCCAGGCGGTGGAGGTGGGGATCCTGGCCCTCATCGCCTTTGAGGTGGTGCGGGCCCTCCTTTAGGTAGGGGGTTGCGCTTCGGCATCGGATGGTATACTTGGCGCCGAGGGCGCGCTGAAAAACCTAAGCGGAAACGCTACCACGCGCCTGGAGGTGGGATATGAAAAAAAGCGCTGGCCCTTTTCCTTGGCCTCTCCCTGGCCCTCGCCCAGGGGAAGATCACCGTCTGGACCCACTTCGGCGGCCCCGAGCTGGAGTGGCTCAAGGCTCAGGCCCAGGCCTTCACCAAAACCTCGGGGACCCAGGTGGAGGTGGTGGAGGTCCCCTTCGGGGACATCAAGCAGAAGTTCATCCTGGGGCCCCCCAGGGGCAGGCGGCGGACCTCGTGGTCTCCATCCCCCACGACTGGCTCGGGGAGATGGCCCAGGCCGGGGTCCTCGAGCCCATGGGCAAGTACGTGACCCAGAGCTACCTCGTGGACCTTCAGGGCGTGGCGGTGGAGGCCTTCACCTTCGGGGGCAAGCTCATGGGCCTTCCCGCCTTCGCCGAGAGCGTGGCCTCATCTACAACAAGAAGTACGTCAAGGAGCCTCCCAAGACTGGGAGGAGTTCCTCGCCTTGGCGCAAAGGCTCACCACGGGCGCCACCTTTGGCTTCCTCTACAACATCGGCGACCCCTACTTCAACTTCGGCTTCTTCAAGGCCTATGGCGCCGAGAACGTCTTCGGCAAGGACGCCAAGGGCAACCTGGACCCCGCCAAGCTCCTCATCGGGGGCGAGGTGGGGGAGAAGGCCCTCCAGTTCATCAAGGACCTCCGCTTCAAGCACAACCTGGTGCCCGAGGGGGTGGACTACGGGGTGGCGGACGGGGCCTTTAAGGACGGGGCCTTGGCCATGATCATCAACGGCCCCTGGGCGCTTGGCGACTACAAGAAGGCCAAGATTGACTTCGGCATCGCCCCCTTCCCCACCCCGCCCGGGGCCAAGGGGCCTTGGGGGCCCTTCCTGGGGGTGCAGGGGGTGGTGGTGAACGCCTACTCCAAGAACAAGACCCAGGCGGTGAACTTCGCCAAGACCCTGGTGAGCGGGCGGAACCTGGTCTCCTTCAACCAGGCGGGCGGCCGCATCCCCGTCTCCAAGAGCGCGGTGAAGCAGCTGGAGAAGGACCCGGTGGTGGCGGGCTTCTCCCGGGTCTTCCCCCTGGGCACCCCCATGCCCAACATCCCCGAGATGGGCAAGGTCTGGGGCCCCTGGGGGAACGCCATCTCCCTGGCCATCCAAAAGCCCGACTCTAACGTGAGGAAGATCGTGGAAGACATGGTGGCCGAGATCAAGAAGGCCATCGGCAAGTAGACCCCCATGCCCGCCCCCCACGGGACACGCGGCCCCTGTGGGGGGCGTATCTTTAGACCATGAGACACCCTCCCGGCCTCAAAGGCTTCCTCCTGGCCCTAGGCCTCCTCCTGGGCCTCCTCCTCCTCTCCACGGGGGCGGGACTTCTGGCCTACTTCCTCCTCCAGGTCCACTTCGCCCCGCCCGGCTGGACCATCCTGGGAGTGGCCCTCCTGGTCCTGGTCCCCGGGGCGGTGGGGGTGGGCAGGCTCTTTCCCTGGCTTAGCGACTGGTACTACTTCCTTCCCGCCCTCTCCTTCCTTCTGGTCTTCACCCTCTACCCCGTGGGCCTCACGGTGTACCTGGCCTTCACCGACTACTCAGGCCAGAGAAACGGCTTCCCCGACCGCTCCACCGAGACCCGGGTGGTGGCCCAGGAGGGGGCGAGGCTTTCCCTCGAGGCGGGGGTGGCGGAGGCCCTGCGCTGCGACCCCTGCCGGGGCGAGCCCGTGGAGGTGTACGCCGAGGGCCACCGCCTGCGGGCGAGAATCGCCCAGGCCGAGGGAGAAACCCTTCTTTTGGACCGCGTCCCGCCCTTCAGGGCGGAGTTCGTGGCCAAGGTGAACGCCTTCCGCTTCGTGGGCCTTAGGAACTTCGCCTTCATCCTCTCCCAGGCGAGCCAAGCCCTTCTTCCCGTCTTCCTATGGAACCTCGTCTTCGCCTTGGCCACGGTGGTCCTGAACGGCCTCGTGGGGCTCGTCCTCGGGCTTGTGCTCAACAACCGGGCCCTGAAGCTTCGCAACCTCTACCGCACCCTCCTCATCGTCTCCTGGGCCCTGCCCGGGGTCATCACCGTCCAGGTCTGGGTAGCCCTCCTCAACTACAACTTCGGGGCCGTCAACCGCCTTCTTGGGGTCTTGGGCCTCTACCCCATCCCCTGGCTCAACGACCCCGACTGGGCCAAGGTGGCCGTCCTCCTGGTCAACCTGTGGCTCGGCTTTCCCTACATGATGACGGCCACCTTAGGGGCCCTTTCCACCATCCCCGAGGAGCTTTACGAGCGGCCCGGGTGGACGGGGCCACCCCTTGGCAGGCCCTCCTCCGCATCACCCTGCCCCTCTTGGAAAAGCCCATGCTGCCCATCCTCCTCTCCTCCTTCGCCTTCAACTTCAACAACTTCTACCTCATCTACCTCCTCACCGGGGGCGGCCCGGCCCAGGAGGGAAGGCTCGCCACGGCCCAGGCCACGGACATCCTCATCTCCTGGGCCTACAAGACGGCCTTCAGCGCCGAGGGGCAGTCGGCCTACGGCCTGGGGGCGGCGATTAGCCTCCTCATTTTCGCCATCACCGTGGCTATCAGCCTGGTGAACTTCCGCGTCACGGGGGCTTTAAGGGAGGTGCGGTAGATGCGCAAGGTCCTGGCCTTCCTCCTCACGGGCCTCGCCCTCTACGGGGTCTACTGGTTCGCGGCGAACCGCCTCTTTGACGAGGGCTCCTACCGCAAGCAGGTGGCCTTCGGGAGCGTCTTCGTGCCCTATGGCTGGGCCTACGCTTTGGCCTTCCTCGGGGCCTTGGTCCTTTTCGTCCTCCTCTATAGCCTCCTCTACACCGCCCTCGCAAACCGCCTCCAGGGGAGGCGGCGAAGCCCCTGGCCCCTTTTCCTCCAGGGGGTGACCCACCTCTTCCTCTGGGTCCTGATCCTTTTGGTCTACTACCCGGTGGTCCAGGTGGTGGCGGCCAGCTTTGACCCCACCAACAACCTCTTTAGCTTCAAGAGGCCCGCCACGGGCTTCCTCCTGCTGGACGCCAAGGTCATCCCCTACCTGCCCAACCCCTCCCTGGAGAACTACGCCAAGCTGGTGGAGGGGGTGGTCCTCTACCCTTACCAGGTGGCCCTCGCCCTCCTCGCGGGCCTCGCCCTCCTGGGGGTGGGGACCATCGGCCTTCTCCGCAGGCTTCTTGCCCCCGAGGCGTGGATGGACCTCTGGCAGGGGAGGCTCCTTTTCCTCCTGGCCCTCCTCGTCTTCGCCCTGGCCCTTTCCCTCTCGCCCAGACAGTTCACCGGGCAGGGCACGGAGACCAAGTTCCTCCTCTGGGTGCGGAACACCTTCCTCATCTCCGGCCTCACGGGCCTCCTCGCCGTTTTGCTCACCGCCACGGCGGGGTACGCCTTCGCCCGCTTCCGCCACCTCCCGGGGCGCTACCCCATGCTCCTCTTCTTCATCTTCGTGCAGATGTTCCCGGGGTTTTTGGCCCTGGTGGCCATCTACTACCTCCTCTCCCGGCTGGACCTCCTGAACACCTTCACCGGGCTCGTCCTGGCCTACTCCGGGGGCATCATCAGCTTCGGCACCTGGGTCTACAAGGGCTATCTGGAGAGCATCAGCCCGAGCCTCGAGGAGGCGGCCATGGTGGACGGGGCCACAAGGTGGCAGGTCTTCACCCGGATCCTCCTTCCCCTTTCCGCCCCCATGTTCGTCTTCATCTTCCTCCTGCAGTTCGTGGGCACCTACTCGGAGTTCGTCCTGGCCAACCTCGTCCTCACGGGGGTGGAGAGCTGGAACGTGGGCGTGGGGCTTAGGAGCTTCACCACGGGGCAGTTCCAGACCAAGTGGGGCGTCTTCGCCGCGGCGAGCGTCTTGGGCTCCCTGCCCATCCTCTTCCTCTTCTACGGGTTCCAGCAGTACTTCGTCTCCGGCTACACCGCGGGGGCGGTGAAAGAATGAACCACCACGACCTGGAACACGTTGACCCTCCCTTTCCCGAGCTCGGGGAGGAGGTGGAGCTTTTCCTGGAGACCGAGGCGCGGGAAGGGGTACTCCTTTACGAGCGGGACGGGGAGTTGCAGAAAAAGCCCATGGAGCCCTGGGAAAAGGGCCTAAGGGCGCGGGTCCCCGTCCACACAAGCCCCTTCCGCTACTGCTTCCGCCTCCCTCAAGGCTACCTGGGAAGCCACGGCCTGGGAAAGACCCTTCCCCGCTACGACCGCTTCTTCCACCTCCTCGCCAAGCCCCTCCCCCCGGAGTGGGCCCTGGGGACGGCCTTCTACCAGATCTTCCCCGACCGCTTCCGCCAGGGGCGCCCGGGGCTCGCCCCCAAGGACGGGGCCTGGCTTTACGGGGGAAGGCCCATCCGCAGAAAAGCTTGGCACGAGCCCCCCGGGGAGGACGGGGCCCGGGAGTTCTACGGGGGGGACCTCTGGGGGGTCCTCGAGGCCCTGCCCTACCTCGAGGCCCTGGGCGTGGAGGCCCTTTACCTCACCCCCATCTTTCAAAGCCCCTCCAGCCACCGCTACGACACCGAGGACTACCACCGGGTGGACCCCCACCTGGGCGGAGAGGAGGCGCTTAGGGCGCTCTACGAGGCCCTCGAGGCCCGGGGGATGAGGCTCATCCTGGACGGGGTCTTCAACCACGTGGGGGCGACCCACCCCTGGTTCCGGAAGGCCCTCCTGGACCCCGCCTCCCCCGAAAGGGGCATGTTCACCTTCTATCCCGAGCGCCTACGCCAGCTTTTGGGGCGTGAAGCACATGCCCAAGCTGGACTACGCCTCGCCCCTCACCCAGGAGCGCTTCGTCTTCGGAAAGGAGGCCCCCATCCGTTACTGGATGCGCCTTGCCCACGGCTGGCGCCTGGACGTGGCCCACTCCCTCGGGGAAGGGGGGACGAACCGGAAAAACGCCCGCTGGCTTAGGCCCTAGCCCGGGCCGCCAAGGAGGAGCGGGAAGACGCCCTGGTCTTCGGGGAGCTCTCCTACGACACCGTCCCCACGCTGAGGGCCCACACCCTGGACGGGGCCATGCACTACGCCGGCTTCGCCCATCCCGTGATGGAGTGGCTCTCGGGAAGGGACCTCCACGGGAACCCCGTGGCCCTGGAGGCGGGGGAGGCCTGGGGGGTCCTCTTGGACCACTACGCCGCCCTTCCCCTCCAGCTCCGCCACAGCATGTACACCCTCCTCTCCTCCCACGACATCCCCCGGGCCCTCTGGCGCCTTAGGGGGGACAAGGAGCGCTTCAAGACCGCCTACGCCCTCCTCTTCGCCTTCCCCGGAAGCCCCGCCGTCTACTACGGGGACGAGGTGGGACTCTCCCAGCCGAACCCCTACGAGGTCTGGCGGGGGGACCCCTACTGCCGCGCCCCCTTCCCCTGGGACGAGGCCCTCTGGGACCAGGACCTCCTTCGCTTCTTCCGCCGCCTGGTGCGCCTCAAGAAGACCCACCCCGTGCTGAGGCTCGGGGGGCTCCTGCCCCTTGAGGCCCCCCCGGGAGTCCTGGCCTTCCGGAGGAGGCTTGGGGGGCGGGAGTCTTCGCCTACTTCGCCAAGGAGGAGGCGCGGCTTTCCGTCCCCCGGGGGGTGGACCTCCTAAGGGGG
>BBBN01000042.1 GCA_001311585.1 Thermus sp. JCM 17653 | reverse complement strand
CGAGGCGGGGGGTGTCGGCGTCGGGGGGAGCGGGGGTGGCGGCGAAGTAGAGGTCGTCCCAATGGGCCCTCACCCCGGCGGCGTGGCCAAGCCGCACCTCCGCCCCCTTGCTTCCCTCCTTGAGGCCCAAGATCAGGGCCTCCTGGGAGGCGTTCACCCCCGTGGCGAGCAGGGTGAGACGCCTTTGCCAGCGCCCGATCTCCTCCCAGGCTGGGGAAGGGGAAGGTCTTGTAGCCCCAGGGTAAGCCCCCCGCCCTCGCTCCCCGAGAGGACCAGGGGGCTCCTTAGGTCCGGCCTGCGGTGGGCGTTGGCCCGGGCCTCCCCCAAGGGGATCTCCAGGCCCCATAGCCCCAAGGAGGCTTCCCCCAGAAGCTCCCCCGTGGCCGGGTCAAAGCGGGCCTCCTCCATCCGTAGGCGCACCTCCTCCCCGCAGGGGCAGGGGGTGGCGAGGAAGCCCTTGAGCCTGGCCTCTTCCCGGGTAAAGGAGGCCTCTTCCGCCCTTACCCGGTAGGCGGGGCTTTCCAGCTCCACCCCTTGGCCCCGGGGAGGGCTCTCCAGGAAGAGGCGCTCCGCCCTGGCCTTGAGCCGCCCCTTCTCCAGGCGCGCCCCGTAAAGGGTCTTCCCCTCCAGGCTTTCCGCCTCGAGGCGCCACCCCTGGGCCTCGCCCCTTAGACCCCTGCCCTCTAGCCCTTCTCCTTCCCGGTAGCGAAGGAGGGGGGCTTCCAGGTAGAGCCCCTCCCGCTCCAGACAAGCCCTCCCCTCGAGAACCAGGACCTCGCCGTCGTAGCTCAGGTTCTCCCCGCCCAGGAGGCCTTCTTCCGTCTCCAGGGTGTAAGGCCTTTCCCCGCAGGGGCCCGCCAGGGCGGCTCCCAGAAGGAGGGCCAAAGCCAGCGCCCGCCACATGGCAGGAGGATACCAAAAGGCCTTTGACAGGCGTAAACCCCTTGCCCAAGCCCAGGCGTGGAGGCTGCGGGCTTTTTTACCGGGGCCCCCATGCTGGCCCCGGCCAGCATGGGGTGGTATTAGGGTTTCCAGCCCGAGGGAGCCGCCGGGTAGGGCGGGGCCTGGTTCCGCCTAAGCTCCACCCGGAAAAGCCGGCTCAGGGTGACCGTGCCCCCGGTCTGGGCCGCCTCCCCCAGGGCCCGGTCCAGGAGGGCGGAAAGCTCCATCAGGAAGCGGTCCTGCCGGGCCTTCTCCACGGGCAGGGCCCCGAAGGTGAAGCAGGCGGGGTTCACCGCCTGGCAGTGCCGCTCCAGGCGGAGCTTCCCCCCGAGGAAGTAGAGCCGCCACCCTCCCAGGTCCACCCGGTACCCCGCCCGGAGGTGGTCCCGGTACTGGAGGGAGAGGGCCTCCCAGAGGCTCGGGCCTCCTCGCCCCTTGGGGTTAGGGTGTAGCGCCACGCTTTGGCTCCCCCCGCCGTTAGGGTTTGGCTTTGGGTGAGCCCCCAGTCCTGGGCCAGGGCGGGGAGGAGGAAAAGAAGGGCCAGCCAGATTCGTTGCATGCCTTCATTCTTCACCGGGGCTAGGGGGGCGGAGGGTCGTTTGCACCGGGGGCCTCCCCATCCCGTGGTACACTCCTTCCCTGATGAGGGGGCCTATCCGCTTCGGCACCGAGGCTTCCGGGGGATCATCGCCCGGGACTTCACCTTCGCCACCCTCCACCGCCTGGCCGAGGCCTACGGCCGCTACCTCCTGGATAGGGGCGGGGGCCCAAGGCGGCCCCGCTGACCGTGGTGGTGGGGTATGACACCCGCTTCCTGGCGGACGCCTTCGCCCGGGCCTGGCGGGGCACCTCGCGGGGATGGGCCTGAAGGTGGTCCTCCTAAAGGGCCCCGTCCCCACCCCCCTCCTCTCCTTCGCCGTGCGCCACCTTCAGGCGGCGGGCGGGGCCATGCTCACCGCGAGCCACAACCCGCCCCAGTACCTCGGGGTGAAGTTCAAGGACGCCACCGGGGGGCCCATCGCGCAAGAGCAGGCCAAGGCCATTGAGGCCCTGGTCCCCGAGGAGGCGGAGGCCAGGGAAGGAGCCTACGAGGTCTTGGACCTGAAGGAGGCCTACTTTGAGGCCCTGAAGGCCCACCTGGACCTGGAAGCCCTCGCCCGCTTTCCCGGAGTCCTCTACCACGACGGCATGGGCGGGGCGGGGGCGGGCTTCCTCAAGGGCTTCCTCCGCCACGTGGGCCTGGAGATCCCCGTGAGGCCCCTCCGGGAGGAGCCCCACCCCCTCTTTCACGGGGTGAACCCCGAGCCATCCCCAAGAACCTGGGGGTGACCCTGGCGGTCATGGGCCCCGAAACCTCCCCGAGCTTCGCCGTGGCCACGGACGGGGACGGGGACCGGGTGGGGGTGGTCCTCCCCGGCGGGGTCTTCTTCAACCCCCACCAGGTCCTCACCACCCTGGCCCTTTACCGCTTCCGGAAGGGCTTTAGGGGCCGGGCGGTGAAGAACTTCGCCGTGACCTGGCTTTTGGACCGCCTCGGGGCGAGGCTCGGCTTCGGGGTCACCACCACCCCCGTGGGCTTCAAGTGGATCAAGGAGGAGTTCCTTAAAGGGGACTGCTTCATCGGCGGGGAGGAGTCCGGGGGCGTGGGGTACCCCGAGCACCTCCCCGAGCGGGACGGGATCCTCACGAGCCTCCTCCTCTTGGAGAGCGTGGCCGCCACGGGGAAGGACCTTTCGGAGCAGTTTAGGGAGGTGGAGGCCCTGGCGGGCCTCACCCACGCCTACGAGCGCCTGGACCTGCCCCTTAAGGCCCCCCTGGACCTCACCCCCCTCGAGGAGCCCCGCCCCCTCGCTGGGCTCACCCCCAGGGGGGTGGGACACCCTGGACGGGGTGAAGTGGCTCTACGAGGAGGCCTGGGTCCTCTTCCGGGCCTCGGGCACGGAGCCCGTGGCGCGGGTCTACGTGGAGGCCACGAGCCCGGAGCTCGTGCGGGCGCTTTTGGAGGAGGCGCGGAGGCTCTTGGAGGGGAGAGAATGAGGCGATACGCCGTCATCCTGGCCGGGGGCAAGGGGGAGAGGTTCTGGCCCCTCTCCACGCCGGAAAGGCCTAAGCCCTTCTTGCGGCTCTTCGGAAGCAAGAGCCTTTTGGAGGCCACGGGGGACCGCTTGCGCCCTCTCTTCGGGGAAGAGGGGGTTTACGTGGTGGTCCCGCCGAACCTGGTGCCCCTGGTGCGGGAGCACCTTCCTTGGCTTCGGGAAGGCCATGTCCTCGAGGAGCCCGAGCCCAAGGACACCGCCTTCGCCGTGGCCTTCGCCCTACGAGCCCTTCCCGAGGGCACCCTGGCCTTTTTCCCCGCTGACCACTACGTGGGGGACGAGGAGGCCTTCCGCCGGGACCTGGCCCTTGCCCTGGAGGGGGCCGAGTCCTTGGAGGGCATCGTCACCCTGGGGGTACCCCCCACCTACCCCGCCACGGGCTACGGCTATCTGGAGCGAGGCGAAGAGGTGGGGGAGAGGCTCTTTCGGGTGCGCCGCTTCCTGGAGAAGCCGTCCCAGGAGCGGGCGGAGGAGCTTTTCCGCTCCGGGCGGCACTACTGGAACGCCGGGATCTTCGTGGCCAAGAAGCAGGTGTGGCTTAGGGAGTTCCGGGAGCACGCTCCAGGGGTCTTGGAGGGCCGTGGGGAGAAGGTGAGCCTGGACTACGCCCTGATGGAGAAGACCCAGCGGGCCTTTATGGTCCCCGCCTCCTTTCCCTGGGACGACCTGGGGGACTGGCGGGCCCTGGAGCGCCACCTCAAGGGGGACGGGGAGAACCTGGTCCTGGCCCGGCACGTGGGTCTGGACACCCGGGGGAGCATCGTCTACGCCCAGGGGGACGAGGTGATCGTGACCATCGGCCTCGAGGATCTGCTCATCGTCCGGGAAGGCAAGGTAACCTTGATCGCCCGCAAGGAGCGGGTGGAGGATCTGAAGCGGGTTCTCCGGGCGCTAAAGGAAACACGGGAGTTGCCGGAAGAATAGCCCCCATGGACCTGCCCTCTCGCCTGTGGACCAAAGTGGAACGGGTGTGGCGAAGTCCCACCATGCGTAACCTTTTCTACCTCTACGCCGTCCAGGCGGCCAACTACCTCTTCCCCCTCATCACGTTGCCCTATTTGGCCCGCATCCTGGGGCCCGAGGGGTTCGGCAAGCTCGCCCTGGCGCAAGCCCTCCTACAGTACCTCTACCTCGTTTTAGAGTACGGCTTCCAGTTCACGGCCACTCGGGAGGTGGCCAGGAGTAGGGGAAACCGCACCGAGCTAGGGGCCATCGTGGCGGGGGTGCTACACGCACGGGCCCTGCTTCTTCTCCCCCTTGTGCCCTTGGGCGTGGGGATGGGTTGGGCCATTCCCCTTCTCAGGGGCGACACCCCCCTGATCCTGGGAGCCCTTCTTGGAGCCATCGGGCAGGGTTTTAACCCTCTCTGGTTTTTCCAAGGGCTAGAACGTATGGGCAGGGTGGCCTTGCTTGAGCTAGTGGTACGGGGTGGGACGACCCTGGGGGTTTTCTTGCTTGTTCGGACCCCTCAGGACGTGGCCGTGCCCATCTACCTTCAGGCCGTTTCGTACTGGCTGAGCGCCTTTGGGGGCTAAGCTGGATCCGCAAAGATGTGGATTGGCCCGGCCTAGTGGGGGGGTTTGTCTGGTTGCGCAAGGGATTCGCCTTCTCCCTGTACAACCTCGCCAATTTGCTCTACACCAGCCTCAACGTGACCCTGGCGAGCCTTTTTGTGCCGCCCGCTCAGGTGGGCCAATACGCGGCGGCGGAGCGACTGGTCCGGCCGCTCGTCAACCTCTGGTCACCTGTTACCCGCCTCTTCTTTCCCCGGCTGAGCTTTGCTTTTGCGCAGAGGAAGCCCGAGGCTTGGCGCTGGCTCCTTCAGGCTTTCCTGCTTACCCTAGGAACGGGTGGCCTCGTGGGGGGGCTCCTTTTCTTCCTCGCACCCCTTTTGGTCCCCTGGTTTTTGGGCCCCGGCTTTGAAGGGGCAGTGCCCATGGTGAGGGTGCTTTCCCTCTTCCTTGTCCTTAACGCCCTCTCTAGCTTCGTAGGTGCGCAGCTTCTTCTGCCTATGGGTTTAGATCGCCCCTTCTTAGTCACTTTTCTTTCGGCGGGTGTGCTGAACGTGGTGCTTGCCCTTGGTGCGCTTCCTCGGTTTGGAGTGATGGCCTTGCCCTGGGTTTCGGTAGTGGTGGAGCTTTGGGCAGTTTCAGGCATGCTCTGGTCCTGGCTTATACTTAAGCAAGTGCGGGAGGGTGAACCGTGAAGGTAATTTTCGTGCCTTCCTTTCCATTTTCCTTTTTACCGCCTGGAGGGGCTGTACGCCAGGTTTTGGAAACTAAAAGATTCTTAGAAGAACTTGGCATTGAGGTATGCTTTTGGGATCCAGCTAAAAATTACGCAACGCAACGATTAGGGGATATTTTCCACGTCTTTTCGTCGGATTTTCCTTTGGGGCAACTAGCAATGTTTGTAAAAAAAACTGGGTTATCCCTATGTTGTATCTACGATTTTCTACCCCCAAGGGCGAATGAAACAAGTTGCGCATCGCCTTCTTAGCAGAGTTCCGTTCACGCAGACATCTTGGCGCTTAAGGCTACTCAGGGAAGCAGATTTGCTGTTGCCAAATTCAAAAGCCGAGGCCAACTTGCTGGGTAGGTTATTTGGCCTGCCGGACAGTCGGTTCGTAGTTGTTCCAAATGCTGTAAATCCGGACTTTTTGGGGAAGGATCCCGATGGGTTCAGAAGGAAATATTTGTCTGAGCTTCCGGTTAACGAGCCATTTGTCCTTTCTGTAGCCCTGATAAATAGCAACAAGAACACGCTTCGTTTGGTTGAGGTGGCCGCTGACCTTGGCGTTCCATTAGTCCTAATTGGTTCTGTCATCGACCGGGCCTACTGGCAAAGAATAGAGAGTTTGGCTCGCAGAAAAAGGATGTTTTTAAAACATCTAGGACATCTCCCACATGAAATTTTGGCAGATGCTTATGCAGCCTCCCACGTACACGCCCTGGTTAGCTTCGTTGAAACACCGGGCATAGCCTCACTGGAAGCTGGACTCAATGGGGCCAACCTGGTCGTGAGTTCGTCACCACCTGTATTGGAGTATCTTGGGCAACACGCTTGGTAGCCAATCCGAAGGATTTGAAGTCGATCCGTCGGGCACTTGAGTTGGCCCTCAATGCGCCTCGGGACGCAAAGGGTGCGAGCGAGTTTATCGCTAGGCATTACACTTGGAGAAAGGCAGCTGAGCAAACTTTAAATGCTTACAAACGCGCTTTGAGTTCTAGGGAGGACGAACTGTGAAAGTAGCCTTCTTCTTATTCTTTCCTAGAACTCTTTGGAGCCCGGGCGGTGGGGAGACCCAGCTCATCAAGACAAAAGAGGCCCTTGAAAAGAGGGGGGTAGAGGTAGAGCTCTTCAATCCCTGGTCGCGACGGAAAGACTACGACCTCTTCCATGTCTTTGGGTCCACTTACGAGGTGTCCAGCTTCGTAAGCACTCTGAAGTCTTTAGGAGTGCCCGTGGTCGTTTCGGCCATCGCCTACTCTACCAAGCCCGCCTGGCAATGGAAGGCTTTAGCCTTGTTAGATCGTCTAGCTCCCGTCCCCACGGTTTACGGGCTCAGAGCAAGCATTTACAAAAACGCCGATGTCGTTGTGGCAGGATCGGCTTCGGAGGCGCACCAGTTGCAAAGTTTCTTCGGTGTTCCGCAAGAAAAGATAAAGATCGTCCCCCACGGAGTGGATGCCGACTATTTCACCAAGGCGGATAGGACCCTTTTCGTTTCCAAGTACGGCTTGGAGAACTTTGTCTTACAGGTGAGCCGCATTAGTAGAGCCAAGGGCCAAGTGCGCCTTATACGGGCACTCAAGGGAACGGGGCTAAAGCTTGTGTTTATCGGTCCTCTTGACCCAGGGGATCCGGAAGGAACGCAGGAGTTCTTGCGTCTCGTTCAGGCGAATTCCGATTGGGTGACGTATCTTGGGCCCGTGGATTACGGGGATCCTCTCTTGGCTTCGGCATATAAAGCTGCGAGGGTCCACGTTCTACCTAGCGCCTCAGAGTCCTTTGGATTAGTCAATTTGGAAGCTCTTGCAGCAGGTACAGCGGCTGTTTCCGGGCGGTACCCGCCGCTCTATGATGTGCTTGGCGAGAAGGTGTACTACTGCGATCCCTTTTCTGAGCGATCCATAAGAAAAGCGGTTTTGGACGCCTACGAGAGGGGCCCTAAGCCAGGTGCGGTGGAGTTTGTCCGGAGAGAGCTCACGTGGGATCGGGTAGGGGAGCGCCTCGAGGCTATTTACAAGGAGCTGATAGGGTGAAGGTCGCGTTGTTAGCTTTTTCTGTAAGGGGCGCCATGGGTCAGTATTTGGAGGCGTTGGTGCCCCCCCTATCCGAATACTTGAATCTTACCCTTTTTGTGCCAGAACACTTTAAGGAGGCCGTCCCGACTAAGGTGGTCCGATTTCCCTCAGGAACGTCTAAAGCCGAGACCTTAAAGCGGTTTTTGGATCTCGGTCAGGCCCGGGCACTCTGGCGAAAGATCCTTTCCGAGAAGCCAGATCGCCTCTACCTTTTCAATGGGGAAGGGTATCCTTGGGCCCTATTGCTGTCTAGGTGGGCTACGGAAGAGGGTATCCCGCTTTTTCTCACCCTTCACGACCCCGATCCCCACCCGGGAAACGTTTGGGAGGCTGCCAACGCCCTTTTGCGTCGCTGGGTTGTCCCCCTTGCTACAAGCGTACACGTGCACTCACATGTGTTCGTGGACAAGGCACGTCAACTTGGAGCCCGTGATGTCGTGGTGATTCCCCACGGTAGCTTTGCGGATCGGTTTCTTCGTCACGCGAAGCCGAACGTTCAGCGCGAAGAGGATCTTGTCCTTTTCTTTGGACGCCTTGAAGCATATAAGGGCGTGGATGTCCTGGTGAGGGCCATATTGGCTTTGGGAGGGCGAAGGAGGGCGCTCATTGCAGGTCCGGGGCGGTTACCCCTTATTTTAAGGGAGGCGATGAGGGAACACCCCTCATGGTTTGAGGTTCATAACCGCTACGTACCCGATGAGGAAGCTGCCCTATTTTTCCAAAGGGCATCGGTCCTTGTCCTTCCTTATCGCCAGGCCACGCAATCGTCCTTGCCCCTCATCGGGGCTGCCTTTGGCCTTGCGGTGGTGGCTTCGGCGGTGGGCGCTTTTGTGGAGGATGTTCCCCGTGTAGGAGGAATTCTAGTGCCTCCCAATAATCCTGAAGCCTTGGCACAGGCTTTGCTACCCCTAGAGCCCCATAAGGACCAGAAGGAGAGGGCTTTTGGCGAGGTTTTACTTGAGCTAAGCTTTGATGCGCTTGCTCCCCGCTTTTTCGCATGGTTGGTGGGACGCGGAGGTGTCTGAGAAGTGGAGGATCTGAGCTGGAGCTCACCGAGTCTCACCATAGTTCTGGCCAGTCTACACGCTTTTTTTGTATCTTTTTTTCCCTGATACTCACTTTTCGCCCCGCTTTTACCTTGTTTCACCTCTTTTTGGCGACGCAAGCCGTAGCCTTCGTCCTACGCCCC
Source organism: Thermus sp. JCM 17653 (assembly GCA_001311585.1). Lineage (GTDB taxonomy): Bacteria > Deinococcota > Deinococci > Deinococcales > Thermaceae > Thermus. The sequence goes on along the minus strand of BBBN01000042.1, from coordinate 1,766 downwards.
ATCCTGAGCGCTGCCGACGGAGGATTCTCTCTCTACGGAGGGCCTTTGGCCTTCTACAACGAGGGTCTATTTCTCAACCTTTTGGCCAACGTCTTGGTAGCTCTAGGGTATCTAGCTGTTTACGCTTGGCGTCATCCCAAAGCAAGCCAGCCCTACCAGTACTCTAGGAGTTCTCTTCTTAAAGGAACTTGGATGAGCTTTGGCTTGGGCTTAACAGCTTTAGCGCTCATCCACTTTCTCTCCGGCGGTGCGTGGTTACCTAATGCCCGGAGTGAGGCGATTACACGTGTGGTTCCCTTCGGGAAGGTTCTTTTCCCTCTTGCCGTCATACCTTTTAGCTTCACCCTTGCCTCGAGCGCTTTGCTTATCTTTTTTTGCGTTCCGGGAGGTGAAGCCACCGCGACCCAAATATTTTGTTGGTTTTTTTTGTTTTTGCTTTTGGTCAGCCTAACATCAGCAATTGCTTTAGTTGTTCTATACCAAAGAGGGTTTGTGCTTGTAGCCCTTTTGGTAACTTTGTTCTTTGTGGCTCGCTTACACAAATGGGGCTACACCAAGCTGGTGCTAGTAGCTTTGCTTTCCTTGGTGCTCCTCACCCAAATTCGCCCGACCGCTCAGTTTATCGTAAACCTACTATCTGGCACAGCGCCTTCAGCCCCTGTAAATATTGAGGAGCAACCACCCTTCTTACAGCGTCATTTTCTATATTCCCCCAATTTTGACACGGCGGATGTTTGGCCTATCGTGTTGTCTTATATCGCTGACAACGGCTATAAAGGAGGTAGCACCTTTCTGGCAGTTCCCTTGCGCTTCTTTCCGCCCAGTCTCCGTTTGGAGTACGGTTTGCTTAGCGCCGTAGACGAACTCAACGCATACTATTGGGGAAATGTGTACTGGGAAAAAAAGTTTTGGGTTTAACGTCACCCTGGCTCAGGAAGCTTATTTGAACTTTGGACTGTTAGGCTTTGTTTTGCTCCCACTAGCCGGCATGCTCGGGGCGTGGTTGGATCGGTGGTTATGGACCCTCTCCTTCTTAACAACGACAAGGATGTATGGCGTTTTCGCCGCGTTTCAGACGGGGATTCCGACAGGCGAGGTAAGTGGGATTGTGCAATGGGCTTTAGCGTATTTGCTTATTGGTTTTTTTTGTGGGCGTCTTATCATCCTTAAGTTTGAGAACTTCCATCCATGGAAGGTATGAGCGACGATGAGGCGCCTTCTCTACCTCATCACCCGCGCTGAGCCTGGTGGGGCCCAGGTGCATGTCCTGGAGCTCCTACGGGCTTTTAGGGACCAGGCCGAGGTCCACCTCGGGGTGGGGGAGGACCGGGACGGGTTTCTCATAGAGGAGGCGAGGAAGCTTGGGGTGGAGGTTCACCTCCTCAAGGGGCTGGTCCAGCCCGTGCACCCCGTGAAGGACCTCCTTGGCCTCTTTGAGGTGGTGGCCTTGCTCCGCAGGGTGCGGCCCCACCTTCTCCACGCCCACTCCTCCAAGGCGGGGTTCCTGGGGCGGCTTGCGGCGAGGGCCTTGGGCGTGAAGAGCGTCTACACCGCCCACGGCTGGGCCTTCACCGAGGGGGTGCCCGAAGGGAGGAAGCGGCTCGCCCTCCTCATGGAGCGCCTGGCAGGAAAGCTCGGGGACCGGGTGATCGCCGTGTCCTACTACGACCGGGACCTCGCCCTCCGCCATCGGGTGGTCCCTTGGGAAAAGCTGGGGGTCGTCTGGAACGGCGTGCCGGACACCCCCCTGAGGGCCCGCCCCGAGG
>BBBN01000041.1 GCA_001311585.1 Thermus sp. JCM 17653 | reverse complement strand
CTTCCCCCGGTCGATGAGCCCCTGGATGCGTCGGTGATCTCGTACTCCCCTCGAGCCGAGGGCTTAAGGTCCTCGAGGCTTTCCCAAATCTCCGGGCCCAAGACGTAGACCCCGGCCACCGCCAGGTCCGAGGGAGGGGTCTGGGGCTTTTCCAGGAGGCGGACAATCCGGTCTCCTTCCATCACCGCCACGCCGAACTGCCGCGGGTTTTCCACCCGCACCAGGGCCAAGACGGCGCTCACCCCTTCCCCGAAGGCCTTTAGGAAGCGGCCGATGCCCCTCTGGAAGAGGTTGTCCCCCAGGTAGAGCACAAAGGGGCTCGTCCCTAAAAACGCCCGGGCCACGGACACGGCGTGGGCCAGGCCCTGGGGCTCCTCCTGGAGGATGTAGCGCACCGGGTAGCTGGCCAGGGCTTCGCGGAGGTCCTTTTCCGTCTCCGGGGAGACCACCACCCCGATCTCCTCCACCCCGGCGGCCAAGAGGTTGTCCACGGCGTAGTGGATGATGGGCCGCCCCGCCACCCGGATCACCGGCTTGGGCCGGGTGTGGGTGAGGGGCGAAGCCGGGTGCCGCGGCCTGCGGCCAGGATGAGTCCCTTCATGCCCGGGAGTATACCCCGTACAATAAAGGGGGAGATGTCCAACGCCCTCACCCGGGTGGCCTACGCCTACGACCGCCTCCGGGCCTACCCGCCCGAGGTGGCGGGGCGGATCGCCACCGCCCTGAGCCACGCCCTCTTGACCCGGGAGGAGCCGGTCCTCCTGGAGCTCGGCGTGGGCACGGGGCGCATCGCCCTCCCCCTCATCGCCCGGGGCTACCGCTACATCGCCCTGGACGCCGACCCTGCCATGCTGGAGGTTTTCCGGCAAAAGGCGGCCGGGGTCATGCGCAAGGTGCGCCTTCTCCTTGCGGATGCCCGGGAGGTTCCCCTGCCCGACGAGAGCGTCCACGCCGTGATCGTGGTCCACCTGTGGCACCTCCTCCCCGACTGGCCCAGGGCCCTGGCCGAGGCCTTGCGGGTCCTGAAGCCGGGGGGGGTCCTCCTGGAGGGGTGGGACCGGGTGGAGGCCGAGGCCGAGTGCCGCCTCCAGGAGAGGTGGCAGGCCCTGGTGGCCGAGGAGGGCTTCCCCGTGGTCCGGGGGACCCACAGCCGGCGGCTAAAGGAGGTGGAGGAGGCCTTGCGGCGGCTTGGCCTCAGGCCTAGGACCCGGGAGGTGGTGGCCTGGCGGGAGGAGCGCACCCCCCGGGAGGCCCTCGAGGCCCTTCAGGAAAGGCTTTACTCCTTCACCCGCGCCGTGCCCCAGGAGGTCCACGAGAGGGCCATGTCCAGGCTCTGGGCCTGGGCCGAGGCCGAGTTCGGCGACCTGGACCGCCCCTTCCCGGTGGAAAAGCGCTTTTTCCTGCGCACCTCCCGCCTTTCCTGAGAATGAAGAAGCTCTATGTACGCACCCCAAAAGAAGGCCTGGTGAACATCACCCGGGCGGTGGAAGAGACCCTAGGAGGGCATACGGGCCTGGTCTACCTCTTCGTGCCCCACACCACCTGCGGCCTTACCGTGCAGGAGGGGGCCGACCCCGAGGTGGCCCACGACCTCTTGGCGCGGCTTGCGGAGCTCGCTCCCCGCTTCCATCCCCAGGACCGCCACGCCGAGGGCAACACCCACGCCCACCTGAAAAGCCTGCTCACCGGGGTGTTCCTCCTCTTGCCGGCGGAGGGAGGGCGCCTGGTCCTCGGGAGGTGGCAGCAGGTTTTCCTGGCGGAGTACGACGGCCCTCGGGAGCGGGAGGTCTGGGTGCGCCTCCTCTAGACCCAGCGCACCTCCTGGACGCTTTTAACCCCCTTCAGGCCTCCGCCAGGGCTTCCCGCTCCCCGTCTTTCACCGTGAGGCGGAGGCGGATCCGGGCCAGGGGGCCCAGGATGCGGGTCTCGGAACCCAGGGCGCTTTTCCCCGCCTCGGCCACCACCTGCATCACGTCCCGGAGGAGCCCGGCCCGGTCCTGGGCCAGGACCTCCAGGGTGGCCACCCTTGCCCCCCACCCCCTCCCAGTAGGCCCCGATGACCCGGTCGGCCTCGGGCCCTGGAGGAGGCGGCGGAGGTTGGGGCAGTCCGCCTTGTGCACCGTTACCCCCCGGCCCCGGGTGACGAAGCCCAGGATGCTGTCCCCCTTCATGGGCTCGCAGCAGGAGCCAGGCGGATGGGGCCTCGAGGTCCTGCTCCAGGCGGATGCCCCACTGGTTTTGGGGGGTGGCCTTGGGCTTTTCCGGCTTGAGGAGGGCCTTGGGGTAGAGCTTTTCCGCCACCTGCCGCGGGGTGATGCGGTTCAGGGCCAAGGCCAGGTAGAGCTCCTCGGGGGAAGGGGTGAGGCCCAGGCGCTTGGCCGCCTCCTCCAGCTGGCTTTCCGCGGGCCTTTGGAGACCCTTGCGCTTGAGGTAGCGCTCCAAGAGTTTCTGGCCCCTTTCCAGAGTCTCTTGCGCTCCTGGGCGCGGAAATACTGGCGGATCTTGCTCTTGGCGCTCCGGTCTTGGCGAACTCCAGCCAGCTTGGAGGGGTGGGCGTTCTTGGCGGTGAGGATCTCCACGATCTCCCCGTTCTGGAGCTCATAGGAGAGGGGGACGATGCGCCCGTTGACCTTGGCCCCCACCATGTGGTGCCCTACCTCGGTGTGGATGTGGTAGGCGAAGTCCACGGGGGTGGCTCCCTTGGGGAGGTTGATGATCCGGCCCTTGGGGGTGAAGACGAAGACCCTTCCCCCGAGGAGGTCCCGGGTCACCGCCTCCACGAACTCCCGGGAGCTAGAGAACTCCTGTTGCCACTCCTGGATGTTCTTGAGCCAGGAGACCCGCCTTTTGAGCTCCTCGGGGTCGGTGAGGCCTTCCTTGTAGAGCCAGTGGGCGGCGATGCCGTACTCCGCCACCCGGTGCATCTTCTGGGTGCGGATCTGCACCTCCAGGGGCAGGCCTTCCAGGGCGATGACCGTGGTGTGTAGGCTCTGGTAGCCGTTGGGCTTGGGCACGGCGATGTAGTCCTTTACCCGGCCGGGGATGGGCTGCCAGAGGGCGTGGACCAGGCCCAGGACGTGGTAGCAGACCTGCTTTTCCCTCACCTCTTCTTCCTTGGGGCTCGGCTTGGGGTCCAGGACCACCCGCACCGCCAGGAGGTCGTAGATCTGCTCCAGGGCCTTGCCCTCCCGCTCCATCTTCTTCCAAATGGAGTAGAGGTGCTTGGGGCGCCCCGTGACCTCAAAGCCCCTGAGCTGGGCCTGCAAGAGCTCGTCCCGCCTCAGGGCCTCCTCCAGGATGGCCGTGGCCCGGTGCACCAGGCGCTCCCGGGCCTCCTGGGTCTCCTGTAGGCGAAGGAGGAGCCCCTGGTAGGCCTCCGGGTAGAGGTAGCGGAAGGAAAGGTCCTCCAGCTCCCACTTGATCTGGCCCATCCCCAGGCGGTGGGCCAGGGGGGCGTAGATCTCCAGGGTCTCCTGGGCGATGCGCCTTTGCTTCTCGGGGGGCATGTGCTCCAGGGTGCGGAGGTTGTGCAGGCGGTCCGCCAGCTTGACGATGATGATGCGCACGTCCTCCGCCATGGCGATGAACATCTGGCGGAGGTCCTCGGCCCTCTTCTCCTCGCCCTCGAGGTTGGCCAGCTTGTAGAGCTTGCTGACCTTGGTCTCCCCCTCCACCAGGCGGCGCACGGTGGGGCCGAAACGCCGTTCCAACTCCTCCCCCGAGACCCCGCAGTCCTCCATGGTGTCGTGGAGGAGGCCTGCGGCCAGGGTGTCGGCGTCCATGTGCAAGGAGGCCAGGATCTCCGCCACGGCCACGGGGTGGGTGATGTAGGGCTCCCCGCTTCTTCGTAGCTGGCCCCGGTGGGCCTCCTCGGCGAAGAGGTACGCCTTATGGACCCTTTCCCGCTCTTCGGGGGAGAGGTAGGAGAGGCGCGCCGCCAGGTTTTCCCAGAGGGCTTCGCGGACGACCACTACCTTTAGTGTAGCACCCGCCCAAGCCCTTCAGGAAAGCTCTAGGAGGAAAGCCGAGAGGACCGACCGTTCCAGGAGGGCCACCAGGGTCTTCCCCTTAAGGGGGGCGAGGACCAGGGCCTTTCCCCCGAAGACCAGGGCCGCGGGACCCCGCCTTTGGGCGAGGGCCTCGTCCAGGCGGTCCAGGGCCTCCTTGAGCCGGAGGAGGGGCTCTTTGGGGAGGGATAGACCCCCTCCTTCCAGATAGGCCAACGCCTCCACCCCGGGCAGGCGGAGCCGCTCCAGGTCCTGGGGGGCGCTCCCCTCCAGGACCTCCAGGAGGCTTCCAGGTCCGCCCCCCGGAGCTCCCGGAGCACGGCCTTGGCCGCCTCCGCCTCCTTCTCCAGCTCCTTCAGGAGGGCTTCTGCCTGGGCCAGGGTGCTTTCCACCTGGAGAAGCCCTTTGGGCCCCAGACGGGGAAGCTTCTCCTTGGCGCTTTCCAGCACGGAAAGGAGGGGCTTGAGGCGGCGGGCGGTCTCGCTCTGGAAGCCCTGGAGGTGGGCGTGGGTCTGGAAAAAGGCGGTGAGGCGGGTGAGGAGCTCCTCCCGCTTGGCCTCCAGCCGCCGCTTCAGGGCCTGGAGGGCCCGGGCAATGGGGGCGGGGTTGGGCTCGGGCTTGGCCTTTTCTTCCTCAATGGCCTTTAGGAGGCTTTCCCCCCCGAAGCCCCGGAAGCGCTCCGCCAGGCCCTGAAGGCGGGCGAGCTCCTCCAGGGCCATCTGCTTGGCCCGGGCCCTGGCCTCTCCCAGGGCCTTCCGCAGGGCCTCGAGGGCCTGCAGGTTCCCCTCTTGCAGGGCCCTTTCCGCCTCGGCCCAAAGCCCCTCCAGGCCCAGGGCCAGGGCTTCCTCCCTCAGGGCCTCCAGGTCCTGGGCCGCCTCCGCCAGCTTGGCCTTTAGGGCGGCTTCCTCCCCTTGGGCCTTGAGGAGGGCGGCGTAGCGGGCCTTGAGCTCGGGAAGCCTTTCGGGAAGGGCTTCCGGCGGAAGCCCCTGGAGCTCTTGCAGGAGGGGGAGGAAGGCTTCGCCTTTCCCCTCCAGCTCCCGCAAAAGGGCCCGCCGCTCTTCCTCCAGGTGCCTGGCCTCCTCCTCCCGGCGCCTCGCTTCCTCCTCCAGGCGCCGGAGCTCCCCTTCCAGGGGAAGGAGGTCGGGGAGGCCTCCCTCCCTCAGGGTCTCCTCCGCCAGCCCCAGGGCGTTTTCCAGGGGGGCCTTGGCCGCCTGGGGAAGGGGAAGGCTCCGGAGGGCCTCGGAGAGCTGGATGAGCCTGGCCCGCCTTTCCGCCCTCAGGTTAGCCTCGGCTTCCTGGAAGGCCTTCTCCAGGAGGAGAAGCTTTTCCCCGGCGGGGGTTCCCGCCTCCAGGAGGGCTTCCACCTCGGAAAGGAGGGGGCTTACCGTGGCCCGCTCCAGGAGGGGGGCGTAGCGGGAGAGGAGCCCTTCCAGCTTCCGCCGTTCCTCCTCCACCTCCAGGGCCTGGAGGCGCTTGGCCGCCTCCTCGGGGAGGGCCTGGAGGTCTATGACCAGCTCCCCTTCCAGATCCCCCGCCTCCTCCACGGTGAGGAGGGCCTCCGTGGGGTGCTTGGGGGCCTCCTCCGCCGTTTCAAAGACGATCTCCGGCAGGGTGGGGGCCCGGGCCACGCTGGACTCCAGGAGCTTGCGCAGGTCCAGGGCCAGCTTCCTGGCCCGCTCCACCTCCGCCTGGGCCAGGAGCCTTCGGCCTGGGCTTGGCGCACCATCTCCACCAGGCTTTCCAGCCTGCGCACCTTGGGCCCGCCCAGGTGCCGGACCCTTTCCAGGCTTTCCTCCAGGTAGGCCAGGTCCTTGGCCTGGCGCAAGAGGGCCTCCTCCAGCTTCTCCTCCAGGGCCTCCAGAAGCTCCTGGGCCTCGCGGAAGAGCCTGGGATCGGGTTCCTGGCGGAGGCGGTTTAGAAGGGCCCGGAAGCGGGCCACCTCGGGCCAGTCCAGGTAGAGGCCGAAGCGCTTGAGGGCCTCTTCCAGGGCCTCGAGGCCGGGGGCTTCCTCCTTTATACGGGCCAAGACCTCCTCCACCACCCGCCTGGCCTCCCCTGGGCTCAGGCGGGCTTGGAGCTCGCGGAAGACGAGGCCCTTGAGCAGGGTCTCCCCGTCCTTGGGGGTGAGCTCGGAGGGGCGCTTGCCCAGCGTTTCAGCCCCTCGTCCAGCACCGCGTGGGCCCGGGGCCCAGATGGGGGCGGAGGGCCTCTAGGATCTCCCCGTGGATGTCCCGCATCCCCTTTAGCCTACCCCCTTTCCAGCCGGAGCGCCTCCCCCAGGTAGAGCTTGAGGTGGGGGTAGGGGATCTCTATGCCCTCCTGGTCCAGGCGGTTCTTGATGCGTCGGCGGAACTCCCGGGCCACGGCCCACTGCTCTGCGGGCTTGGTGCTGAAGAGGACCCGGATGACCACGGCGGAGTCGGCCAGGCTCTGCACCCCCAAGACCTCCGGGGCGTCGGCGAAGCGCTCCCGCCAGAGGGGGTCCTGGTGGAAGCGCTCCGCCTCGTCCCGGAAGACCGCCAAGACCCGGTCCAGGTCCTCCTTGTAGGCCACCCCCACGTCCACCACCGCCCGGCTCCACTCCTGGGTGAGGACGGTCACCTGGCGCACCTCGGAGTTGGGAATGAAGTGCACCCTCCCTTCCAGGTCCCGGAGCACCGTGAGCCTTAGGGTGAAGCGTTCCACCTGCCCCCCCACCCCGCCTATCTGGACGATGTCCCCCACCCCGTACTGGTCCTCCAGGAGGATGAAAAAGCCGTTGATGAAGTCCCGGAGGAGGTTTTGCGCGGCGAAGCTCAGGGCAAGCCCCGCCACCCCCGCCCCGGCCAGGAGGGTGGTGACGTTCAGGCCCAGGTTGGAGAGGAGCAAAAGCCCCCCGAGGAGGAGGACCGCCCCTTTGAGCACCGACTCGGACACCACCTTGAGGGTGCGCCGCCGCACGGCCTCCCGGGTGTGGACCCCCTCGGGGGAGGGGAGCCCTTGGAGGAGGAGGGGGATGAGGCGGTAGCCCAGGAAGGTGAGGGCCAGGATGGATAGGGCGGCAAGCCCCCTTTTCCCCAGCCAGGAGGCGATCCCCTTCCCCCAGGAGCGGAAGGGCTCGTGGGGCAGGCCCAGGGCGTGGGCCAGGTAGCTTCCCAGGAGGAGGAGGACCACCCCCCACCAGAGGAAGCCCAGGGCGCGGAAGAAGCGGTCGTCCCTTTCCGTGGGGGTGAGGCGGCCCAAGGCGGCGAAGAGCCTGGCCCCGTACCGGCCCAGAAGCCAGGCCACCAAAAGGGCGAGGAGCGCTTGGAGCCAAGGCGCCATGGGGGCACTATACCCAAAGGCTCCCGGCCTTATAGTGAAGGGCATGGAAGGCCACCTGCCTGAGCCCACCCACACCCTCGAGCTGGCACCTCCTCCACGACTTCCGCCGTGTGGACTTTCCCCGGTGGCTCTCTACCCCTGTGGAGGAGCGCCGGGAGGTTTGGGAGGAGCTTAAGGGGATGCTTTCCGCCTGGGAGCGGGTGGAGGCCGAGGGGAGGGGCTCCTTCGGCGTCTATCAGGTCATTACCCAGAAGGCGGACCTCCTCTTCCTAAACCTGCGGGAGAGCCTAGACGCCCTTTTGGAGGTGGAGGAGCGCCTGAATAAAAGCCGCCTCGCCGCTTTCCTGCGCCCGGCTTACGGCTTTTACTCCGTGGTGGAGCTGGGAAGCCAAGAGAAACCCCTGGACCCCGAGTCCCCCTACGTCAAGCCCCGCCTCACCCCCAAGGTTCCCAAGGAGGGGTATGTGTGCTTCTACCCCATGAACAAAAGGCGCCAGGGGGGGGACAACTGGTACATGCTTCCCGCCAAGGAGCGGGCCCGGCTCATGAAGGCCCACGGGGAAACGGGGAGGAAGTACCAGGGCAAGGTCCTGCAGGTCATCAGCGGGGCCCAGGGCCTGGACGACTGGGAGTGGGGGGTGGACCTCTTCAGCCAAGACCCCGTTCAGTTCAAGAAGATCGTCTACGAGATGCGCTTTGACGAGGTCTCGGCGCGCTACGGCGAGTTCGGGCCTTTCTTCGTGGGCAAGTACCTGGACGAGGAAGCCCTCTCCCGCTTCCTGGGCGTAAGCTAGGGGCATGGAGCGTTTCTGGGCCCTTGGGCTTTTCCGCCTCCTCCCCGAGTTCCGGCGCCTCGAGGCCGAGCACCAGGAGCACCTGAAGGAGGAGCTTTCCCTTCTCCTTTCCCGCTGGCGGGCCAAGGGGGGGTTTCTTTCCGCCTACAGCCTGGTGGGCCTTTCCGCCGAGGCGGACCTCCTCCTCTGGCAGGGAGCGGAGGACCTGAAGGCCCTTCAGGGCCTGCGCCGGGAGATGCACCGGGCCCGGATGCTGGGCTTCTTGGAGCCCGTGGGCCTCTTCCTGGACCGCGGGGAAGGGGAGCCCGGGGGAGGGGCTTTGGCCCTCTTCCCCTACGGCCTGGAGGCCTCTCCTTCTGGGGGGACCCGCCTCTTGGCGGGAGGGCGGGTGGTCCTGCTGGAGGGCCCCCTGGAGGTCCTCTTTCCCTTGGCCGTGGCGGAGGGGGGGTATCTGGGGGTGCCTCGAGGCTTCCGGGAGGCCCTGGACGACTTGGGCTAAGTACCCCGCCGCCGGGCCCCAAAAGAGCCTTTCCCCAGCCTTCGTTCGGGCACCTCATGCCGCGAAACCGAAGCGGGGGCGCTTAGGGGCGGTTGTCCCTTGCGAAGGGCCCGGAAGCCCCCCTACCCTGAGGGGCATGATACCCCTTTGGGTGAATCCTTCGCCCAAGCCCGAGTACGGAAGCCCTGCGGGCCTTTTTGACCGGGGCCCCCATGCTGGCTTGGGCCAGCATGGGGTGGTATAAGGGCCCTCCCCGCCACCCTCGCGCCCGGCTGGTCCTGGCCCTCGTGAGGGCCCTACGGGACCTAAAGGGAGGCCCATAAGGCCAGGGCGAGGAAGCCCAGGGCCCCAAGCCCCAGGGTGAGGAGGGCGGCCTTCCGGGTCTTGGGGAGGACCACCCCCAAAAGAAGCCCCGTGAGGCTCACCAAGGCCAGGAAGAGGGCGGAGAGGTCCAGGAAGACCTTCCAGCTTCCCCTGGTGTCCCTTCCCTTGTGCAGGTCATTGAGGACGGCCACCAGGCCGTGTTCCGTCACCACCATGCGGTAGGCCCCCGTCTTGGGGTCCACCTGGCATCGGCGGCGTAGCCGGGGGCGCGGAAGGAGACCCAGGCCTCCCCACCGCTTTCCCCGTGGTCCGCCACCTGTCCCCTAAGGCCCAAAGCCCTCAGGTCCTCCGCCAGGCGGAGCCAGTCCAGGGCCTTCCCCTCGAGGTAAGGGGCGCCGGGAAGGGTCCCGGAGAGCTTTTTCGGGGCTCCTTCCCCGAACCACTCCGGGTGGTTCAGGGTGAGGCCGGTGACGGCGAAGAAGAGGAGGGTGAGGAAGGCCAGGAGGGAGAGGTAGAGGTGGAGGGTGCGGCTTAGGGTGTAAAGCCGCTCCGCCAGGGGTGGGCCCTGGGCCTAGGCTTTCCGGCCGTAGTCAAGGACCACCTCCTGAAGCTCCCCCTTTAGGGGGTAGGCCCGCTGGAAGGGCTTCTCCAGTAGCTCCACCTTTTCCCGAAAGAGCTCGTAGCCCGTGCTCCCGGGCGTACTCCACGCAGACGTAGTAGACGCCCTGGACCACGGCCTTTCCCCTTTCGTCCTTGCCGTCCCAGGCACGGTGTACCGCCCCGGGGGGCGGGTGGGGCCGGAGAGGGTGCGCATGGTGGCCACGTCCCCCAAAAGGTAGTAGCGCTTCAAGGCGTCCCACCACCTTTCCCCCTTGCCGGGCATGAGGAAGAGGCCCAGGTCCTCACCAGGTTCCCCCCCGCGTCCTCCACGTAGGCCGCCACGTAGGGGGCCCGGTAGCGGAACCCCCCGCCCTGGTAGGCGAAGGTGACCTGGAGCTGGAACCCCTGGGGCCAGGGCTTCCCCGCCTGCCCCCGGGCGAGGCCCAGGGCCAAGGCTCCCGAGACCATCCTGAGAAACCTTCTCCGGCTGTAGTAACGCTTGAGCATTCTTCCCTCCCTATGGGCCTTCCACGGGACCTTTGGGGCCGAAGACGACCCCTTTGGCGCCGAAGGGGCCGAGCAGGGACCAGGCCGCCTCCCCCAGGACGAAGAGGGCCTTGGCCAGGCCGTCTGCGAGAAGCGCGGAAGGAGCCAGCACCGTGGCCTGGAGGCCGGAGGCGGGCTTCCTGGTGCGGGGGTCCAGGAGGTGGCTTCCCCGGTGGCGCACCCCGCTGGTGGCCACCCCTCCTTCCTCCAGGAGGAGGCGGAAGGCGGGGCGGGCGTTGTCGGGACCCAGGGGGTCCTCCACCAGGACCTCGGCCTTCCCGGG
>BBBN01000040.1 GCA_001311585.1 Thermus sp. JCM 17653 | reverse complement strand
CCCCCCGGTGGCGAAGACCAGGGCCTCGGTGAGGAGGACACTCCCCCACTCCGCCCCGCCCTCAAAGTCCCCGGGGAGAAGGGCAAGCCGCCCCTTGGGCCCGGGGAAGCGTTCCAGGACCAGGGGGGAGAAGGGCTGGAGGCGGCTTTTTAGGTACTCCAGGGTGCGGGCGTGCCCCACGAAGAGGTGGACCCGCTTGCCCTCGGCGAGCCAGCGGGCGAGGTCCTTCTCCAGGGCCTTGAGGCTTCCCCGGTAAGGGGGAAGGGGCTTTACCCCAAGCTCCATAGCGGGAAGCTCCACCCCGCTTCCCAAGGCCACCCAGGGCCTTCCCGCAAGGAGGGGCCAAAGCGCCTTGGGGGCGAGGGCGGGGGTGTCCAGGTAGACGGGCCCGGGGAAGTGGAGGACCTTCTTGGAGGTGAAGCCCTCCGCCTTCCCCGGCTTGGGCAAGAGGACGTGGCGCCGCCTCTCCTCCCCCCAACGAGAAGCCTTTCCAGCTCGTCCCCGAAGAACTCCAGGCGCACCTCGCCGAGCTCCACCACCTCGCCCAGGACGCGGTAGTCCTCGTCCCGGGCGTAGCCCATCTTGAGGAGGCGGGAGAGGAGGGCCTCCCGGGGGTAGGCGCGGCCCACCTCCAGAGGAAGCCGCCAGGCCTCGGGGTCCTCCGGGAAGGGGCTTAGGGCCTCCTCGTAGGAGAAGACGAAAAGGGCCTTTTCCTCCAGGGCCTCGAGGCCGGGGTTCACGTAGACCCTGGCCCCGAAGGCGGAGAGGTCGCGGTAGCGCCTTACCCTCACCTCGGGAGCCAGGAGGAGGGCCGGGGGCATCTCCTGGGCGAAAAGAAGGGCCGCCACCACCTGGGAAAGCGCCAAGCGGTGGCCGTAGATCCTTTCTAGGGCGATCTCCATGGGCCGAGGGCCCCGAAGGGCCACCCGCTATTCTACCGCGTAGGCGTGGACCGCCAAAGCCCCCAGGCCCACGTTGGCGGCGATGGTGGCCCCCGAGCGGATGAGCCGACCCCGCTCCAGGCGTAACGCCCCCTCGAGGGCGCGCTTCAGGCCCTCCACCCACTCGGCCTTGGCCTCGGTGTGGGCGATGGTGATGCGGGCGGCGCGGCCTCCGAACTCCTCCAGGACCAGCCGGGCGAGCGCCTGGGGGACAGCGCTCTCCCGGGCCACCCGGAGGAAGCGGATATGCCCCTTCTCGATGCGGAGGATGGGCCTCAAGCCCAGGAGGTTCCCCACCACCTCGCCGAAACGGGGCAGGCGGCCGTTTCGGGCCAGGTGGGAGAGGTCGGCCACGCTGAAGTAGAGGCTGGAGCGCTTGAGCCTTTCCATCTCCCGCACCACCGCCTCCTCTTCCGCCCCTTGCCGCAGCATCTCCACCGCACGGAGGACCATGGCCCCAAGCCCGGCGGAGACCATTCCCGAGTCCACCACCCGGATGCGGGTGGGAGCCACCCTTAAGGCCGCCTCCCGGGCCCTTTCCACGGTCTTGGAGAGCTCGCCGGAGACGTGGAGGGAAAGGAGGCGGTCGTACACCTGCAGGTGGCGCTCGTAGACCTCGGCGAAGTCCTCCACGCTAGGAGGCTCGGTCACGGGCTCGGCCCCGGCGCGCATGGCCTGGTAGAGGGCATCGGGGGTGAGCTCCTGCCAGTCCTTGTAGCGGCGTCCGGCCAGGTGCACGTAGATGGGCACCAGGCCCACGGCCTCTTCCTGAAGCACCTTCGGGGAGAGGTCCGAAGCGGTGTCGGTCACCAGCCCTAGGTCCACGCCCCCCATCTTATACCAGGTCAAAACACCCTCCCCTATAATGGCGGAGGCATGCTTCTGGTCACCGGCTTTGAGCCTTCGGCGGCCTGGCCCATAACCCCTCCCAGGCCCTCCTCGCCCTCCTGCCCGAGGCCTTGGGAGGCGTTCCCCTGCGCAAGGCCCTCCTCCCCGTGGACACCGAGAAGGTAGGGGAGGCCCTGCAGGCCCTGTACGCGGAAAAGCCCCGGGCGGTGCTCCACCTGGGGCTTGCCGAAGGGAGGCCTCTTCTTTCCCTGGAGCGCCTGGCGGTCAACCTTCTGGACTTTGAGCGCCCCGACAACAGGGGAAAAAGGCTTCAGGATGTCCCGGTGGTCCCCGGGGGACCTTTGGCCCTCGAGGCCCGCTTCCCCCTCAAGCATCCTTTCCCACTGGCGGGAAGCGGGGATTCCCGGAAGGCAAAGCCTTTCCGCAGGGAGCTACCTCTGCAACCAGGTCTTCTACCTCTCCCTGTACCACCTGCCCGAAAGCGTCCCCGTGGGGTTTATCCATCTGCCTCCGGACGAAACCTTAGCCCTGGCCAAAGGAGGGAGTTACGTGCCCCTAAAGGAGCAGGCACGGGCAGTGAGAATGGCCTTGGAGGCTTTGTGAGGGTTCTCTTCCTCACGGATGCCCAGCGCATCGGCGGGAGCGAAGTCTACCTGAAGGAGATGCTCCCCCGGCTCAGGCGCCTGGGCCTCGAGGCCGAGGCCGCCCTGCCCTTGGCCGAGGGCAACCGCCCCATCCGGGAAGCCTTGGCGGGCCAGGGGGTCCCGGTCCACGCCTACCGGGATCTGGGTGAACTCCCCCGGGCCGTGGACCGGGTAGTGGCCTCCGCTTGGTACCCTCAAAGCTACCGCCGCTTCTTCGCCCGCTACCCCAGGCTCACCCTCCTGATCCACGACCAGATTGAGATCTTCTACCCCTTGGGCGGGCGCTACCTCTACCGCCTGGCTACCGCCTCCTCCAGGTGCCCAACCTCCGGCGGGCGGAGGCGGTGCTCACCGTCTCCCGCTGGGCAGCCCGGTGGCTTGAAAAAGTGCACGGGGTAAAGCAGGTGCGGGCAGTGCCCAACGGGGTGAACGTGGAACGCTTCCGGCCTCCCCTTCCCGGGGAGAAGGCCGCCCTCCGGGAACGCTACGGCCTAAGGGGCTTCACCGTCCTCGTCCCCGCCCGCATGAGCCCCGAGAAGAACCACCTCGCTGTCCTCCTCACCGCAAGGCTTCTCCCCCAGGTAGACTTTCTCCTGGTGGGAACCGGGGAGCTCCTTGGCCTTTGGCAGAATACGGCGGGACTTTTGCGACTCAAGAACGTGCGCTTTTGGGGCCGGAGGGAGGACATGCCGGAGCTCTACCGGGCGGCGGACGCCGTCCTCCTCCCCACCCTGGGGGAAAACCAGAGCCTGGCCACCCTCGAGGCCATGGCCTCGGCCCTCCCCGTGGTCACCACCCCCATCCCCGCCCAGGCGGAGCTTATCCAGGACGGCCTAACCGGCAGGCTCGTCCCCCCTCGCCCAAGGCGCCTGGCCCAGGCCCTACGGGAGGCGAGCCCGGAACTGGGGAGGCAGGCGCGGGCCTTCGTGGAAAAAGCTCACACCCTGGAACAGGCGGCCCAAAGGCTTGCAACAACCCTGAAACAGCTGCGGGAGGAAGGATGAAGGTTGACTACCTGATCGTGGGCGCGGGTTTCACCGGGGCCACCCTGGCGGAAAGGCTCGCCGCTGCGGGCAAGCGGTCCTGGTGGTGGACAAGAGGGACCACATCGGGGGGAACGCCTACGACGAGATGGACCCCCACGGGGTCCTCGTCCACCGCTACGGGCCCCACATCTTCCACACCAACAGCAAAAAGGTCTTTGACTACCTCTCCCGCTTTACGGAATGGCGCCCCTACTACCACCGCGTCCGCGCCGTGGTGGAGGGCAAGGAGGTCCCCCTCCCCTTCAGCCTCGCCACCCTCCGCGCCCTCTTTTCTCCAAAGCTCGCCGACCGCCTGGAGGAGAAGCTCATCGCCCGCTTCGGCTACGGGGCCCGGGTGCCCATCCTCCGCCTCCGGGAGGAGGAGGACCCGGACCTCAAGTTCCTCGCCGACTACGTCTACAAAAACGTCTTTGAGGGCTACACCCTCAAGCAGTGGGGCCTGCGCCCCGAGGAGCTCTCCCCTTCCGTCACCGCACGGGTGCCGGTCCTCATAAGCCACGACACCCGCTACTTCCAGGACGCCTACCAGGCCATGCCCAAGGAGGGCTACACCGCCCTCTTTCGCCGGATGCTCGCCCACCCCAACATCAAGGTTCTCCTTCAGGCGGATTGGAGGGAGGTGGAGGGCGAGGTGAAGTTTGACCGGCTCATCTTCACCGGCCCCATAGACGAGTTCTTCGGCTACCTCCACGGGCCCCTGCCCTACCGCTCCCTCCGCTTCCGGATGGAGCTCCACCCAGGCCCCTGGGCCCAGGAGGTGGGCACGGTGAACTACCCCAACGAGCACCCCTACACCCGCACCACGGAGTTCAAGCACCTTACCGGGCAGGACTACCTGCTGCACACCGTCCTCTGCTACGAGTACCCGGAGGCCTACGAGCCCGGGAGGAACGAGCCCTATTACCCGGTGCCCAGGGAGGAGAACGAGGAACGCTACCAAAGCTATCTTGAGGAAGCAAAGCGGCTCAAGGGCGTTTATTTCGCGGGAAGGCTCGGGGACTACCGCTACTACAACATGGACCAAGCCGTGGCGAGAGCATTGAAGCTTTTTGAGGAGCTGAACGATGGGTGAGAAGGTCTGCGCGGTGATCGTGACCCACAACCGGAAGGAGCTTCTAAGGGAGTGCCTCCAGGCTGTCCTCTCCCAGACCCGCCCCCCGGACCACGTCCTGGTGGTGGACAACGCCTCCACCGACGGCACCCCGGAGCTCCTGGCTCAGGTCTTCCCCGGGGTGCACACGCTCCGGCTACCGGAAAACCGCGGTGGAGCCATGGGGTTTAACGCGGGTATGCGGTGGGCCATGGACCAGGGTTTTAACTGGGTATGGGTCATGGACGACGATACCATACCTGCACCCGATGCCCTCGAGCGGCTCCTCATGGCCGCAGAGCGCCTTCAACCAGAACATCCGGCGGTCCTGGCCAGCCGGGTCCTCTGGGTGGATGGCTCGCTTCATCCCATGAACTCCCCCTGGCCCAGGATCTTCCCTCTCCTGGAATACTTCCGCTTTCGCTCCCTAGGTCTTCCCCCCATCCGGTGGGCCTCATACCCTTCGGTACTTATTGCTATCTGGGCCCTAGAGCGCTACGGTTTCCCCTGCCCGGAGTTCTTCGTTCGCAACGATGACCTGGAACACACTGCGTATACTTCGCCAAGAGAAAGGATTCTGGGTGTTAAACAGCGTCGCCACCCACAAGACTCCCACCAAGTACACCCCCGCAAGCGCACACCCCGAGAGGTTTTTTTTACGAGGTGCGAAACCGGATCTGGACAGTGAGGGTCCCGCCTACCGGCCTCTAGAAAAAGGGCTCTTGCTCCTGAATTTGGCCGGCAGCACCCTAGACTACCTCTGGCGCACCGGGTGGCGAAAAGGTTGGCGCGTGGTCAAAGAAGGCGTAAAGGCCGGGCTCGCCACCTCTCCTGACTGGAAGGGCTGCGGTGCCCGTTAGGATAGAACCGTGCGCCTCTACCGTGTGGGGCTCTTCACCGACGTCTACTTCCCCAACCCCAACGGGGTCACCACCAGCGTCTACCTCCTCCTGAGGGAACTGCGGCGCATGGGCCACGAGGCCTGGGTCATCGCCCCGGCCCACCCCGAGGCCCCGGAGAAGGAGGAGGGGGTGGTCCGGGTCCCCTCCGTGGCCTACCCCTTCTACGAGGGCCAGCAGATCGCCCTTCCCTCGGCCCGGTACCTGCCCAGGGAGTTTGAGCTCGTCCACACCCACACCCCCCTGACCCTCGGGGTTTGGGGCTTGAGGATCGCCCGGAGCAAAAACCTCCCCCACGTCTCCACCTTCCACACCCACTACGAGAAGTACGCCCATTACGTGCCGGGCCTCGCCTTTTTGGACAAGTACACCGGCATCGTCCCTCGCCTGGCCAAGGCTTCTACAACCGGGTGGAGGTGGTCATCGCCCCCACGGAGCCCGTGAAGCGCCTGGCGGAAAGCTACGGCATAGAGCGCCCCATCCGGGTCATCCCCACCGGCATAGACAACCGCCTCCTGGAAGAGGCCCCCCTCCCCTCCCCCTCCCCCTGGCCCGAGGGGAAAAGGCGCCTCATCACCGTGGGCCGCCTGGGGAAGGAGAAGAGCTTTGACGTGGTCCTGAAGGCGGTGGCCAGGATCGCCCAGGAGGAGGACGTCTTCCTGGTGCACATCGGAGAAGGCCCGGAGCTTCCCCACCTCCAGGCCCTGGCCCAGGAACTGGGGATCGCCGAGCGGGTCCTCTTCCTGGGCCCCGTGCCCTACCGCAGGATCGGGGGGTACTACCGCTTGGCGGAGCTTTTCCTTTTCGCCAGCGAGACGGAAACCCAAGGCCTGGTGATCTGGGAGGCCCAGGCCATGGGGGTGCCGGTGGTGGCCGTGGGAGCAGAGGGGGTTCTGGAGGGGGTGGAGGACGGGAAGACGGGCCACCTCGTGCCGCCGGGAGACTTCCGGGCCCTGGCGGAAAAGGCCCTGGAGCTCCTCAGGGACGAGGAGAAGCGGCGGCGCTTCAGCCTCCAGGCCCGGGCATGGGCCTGGAGCGCTCGGCAGAAGCCATCGCCGAGCGGATCGTGGCCGTCTACGACGAGGCGAGCGAGATCCTGCGGGTGGAGCCGAGAAGGCTCATCTTTCCCTTTCCCCGGCTTCCCCGAAGTAGCTCGAGGATCGCCCAGGAGGTTTCTAGCCTGCCTCAGGAGGAACCGCCCCCACCCCCCCTTAAGCCTCCGGGCCGAGGTGAGGACCAAGGCCCCGGGGACGTAGCGCACGGGGCCTAAGGCCTTGAGCTTCCAGCCCAGGAGGACATCCTCCCTGGCCTCCACCTCGGGGAAGCCCCCCACCTTTAGGGCCGCCTCCTTTAGCACCATCAGGTTGGCCCCGGCCAGGTTGGGCCGCCCCACGAGGGCCATGAGGTTCAGGAAGGCCCGGTAACCCCATTCGGAGAGGGCGGCCTCCAAGGGGGAGACGCCGAAGAAGCGCAAAGGACCGTAGACGGCCACCGCCCCCGGGGCCTTCTGGGCGAGCCTTTCCAGCCAGCGGGGCGTGGGCAGGGAATCGGCATCGGTCATGGCCACCCACTCCCCCCGGGCGGCGAGGAGCCCCGCCTGCCGGGCGTGGGCCACCCCCTTCCTCCCGCAGAAGACCACCCGCGCCCCCAAAGCCTCCGCCACCTCCCCGGTGCGATCGGTGGAGGCGTTGTCCACCACGATGACCTCCAGGGGCTTCAGGGTCTGGGCGAAGACCGCTTCCAGGGCCCCAGGTAGGTAGGTCTCCTCGTTGTGGGCGGGGATCACCACGCTGATGCGCACGGGTATACTTTAGCGTGTTTCGCTACCTGCCGTGGGCCCGGGAGGGGCTTTCTGCCCTTCTCCGCCTCCTCCTGGCCGTGGGCTCATGGAAGGGGTGCGGAGCGGCTACTTCGCCGGCCTGCTGCCCTTTTACGCCCCGGAAAGACTCCACCTGGGCCCCACCGCCTTCACCCTGGCCTACACCCTGCACCAGCTGGCGGAAAACCTCTCCAAAGGCCTCGGGGGGCTTCTGGCCGAGCGGGTGGGCTTCGGGCTCACCGCCAGCCTCGCCGCCTTCACCGGACTTCTGGCCCTCCTCCTCACCCCTATGGCCCAGGAGGCCTGGCTCCTGTGGGCCACGGGGCTCCTCTGGGGCCTGTCCATGTCCACCCTCTACCCGGGCCTCATGACCTACGCCAGCCGCATCGCCCTCCCGGGACGGGAGGCCCGGGCCCTTTCCTTCACCCTCACCCTGGTGATGCCCTGGGTGGGGATCGGCCTCGTGGGGGTGGGCCAGGTGGCCCAGCGCCATCCCGAGGTGGGCCTCCAGCTCCTCCTTTGGGGCCAGGCCCTGGCCTTGGGCCTCACCTTGAGCCTCTTCCGCTTCCGCATCCCCGTGCCGCCGCCGAGCCGGGAGCGCTACCCCCTCTTTCGCCTCCTCCTCTTTTTGCCCGCCGCCTTCGGCCAGACCTTCGCCCCGGCCTTGGTCTCCCTCTTCCTCCTGCGCTTCGCCAAGGAAAGGTTGGGCCTCGAGCCCCTCCAGCTAGGCGCCATCCTCCTTTTAGGAGGGGGGCTCGCCTTCGGGCTCCTCCCCCTCACCGGGCGCTTGGTGGACCGGAGGGGCTACCGGCTGGCCCTGGTGGCTGGGCTCGGCCTCTTGGGGCTGGCCATGGGGCGGCTGGCCTTCGCCCCCTCCTTGGGGGAGGTGGCCCTCCTGGCCCTCTTGGCCGGGGTGGGCTTCAGCCTCTTCATGCCCGGCTGGAACGGCTTCCTGGCCAAAAACCTGCCCCAGGAAAACCGCGGCGCCATCTGGGGTACCCTGATGACCGTGGAGGGCCTAGGGGTAGCCTTGGGGCCTGTGGCGGGAGGGGCTTTGTGGGAAGCTTCGGCCTCCACGCCCCCTTCCTCGCAGGCGGGGCCATTTTCCTACTCCTGAGCCTCTTCTACGCCTTTTCCCTGGGGAGGGGTAGATGGAACTAGCCCTTGGCCTTATCCTCCTTCTCTACGGCCTGGCCGACCTTCTCTTCCGCTTCCTGGGCCTCGGAGCCTACGCCCACGGTTCCAGGCGGGAGACCAAGGTGGCCCTCACCTTTGACGACGGCCCCTCGGAACGCACGGAGGCCCTCCTTGCCCTCCTCGCGCGGCACGGGGTCAAGGCCACCTTCTTCCTCACCGGGGAAAAGGCCAAGGCCAGGCCGGACCTGGTGGAGCGCATCCGGAGAGAGGGGCACCAGTTGGAAGACCACGGGGAGTGGCACACCCCCTGGAGGCTCCTCCTTCCCTGGCTGGAGTGGCGCCACATGGCGCAAAACCCAGGCCGCTACTACCGCCCACCCCACGGCCTCCACACCCCCTTTACCCGGCTTTTCGCCCGGCTTTTGGGGAAGCGCCTCGCCCTTTGGGACCTGGAGAGCAAGGACTGGCTTCCCCTGCCCCCTGAGGCCTTGGCGGAACGGCTTCTTTACTACCTGCGCCCTGGTCCATCGTCCTCCTCCACGACGGGACAGAGCGCACCCTGAGGCTTTTGGAGCGGGCCCTGCCGGAGATGCTGCGCTTGGGGTACCGGCCCACCACCTTGGACGACCTCGCCCCCTTGCCCCTCACCCCCAGGCTGGCCCTCATCCGGGGCCTCCAGGGGTTTGAGGAGCGCTACAACGCCAAGCGCCGGGTGGCCCGGGCGGGTTACGGCCCCTTCGACCTCTTCCGCCTGGAGAAAAAGCCCTTTCCGGGCCCCGACCTCCCCGGCCTACCCCGGGCGTGCCCGCCTTCGAGCTCCATCTGGAAAGCCAGCGGCTCATGGAGCTCGCCCTCTTTGAGGCGGTCCGCCACCTGCGGCGAAGCCTGGGGAAGGTGGCCGAGAAGGTGGCCGAAGACCCTGAGGTGCGCCTGGTCTACGGGTACACCTACCTGGCGGACGGGGGAAGGATCCTGGGCCTCAAGACTGCGGACCTCCCCTTCTGGCCGAGGCTCGTGGCGGGGCTTGCCAGCGCCTGGTTCCTTTGGCTGTACCAAGGGGAGCTTCCCAAGCGGAAAAGGCCCCCGGCCCGGATGACCTACCTCAGCCGGGAGGAGCTCCTCGCGCTATACCCACCGTCCACTCCCGCTTCCCCACCCCCGGCACCCGGTGCAGGGCAAAGCCCGCCTCCCGAAGGCCCGCCTGAAGGCGCCCTGGGCGGAGTAGGTGGCAAGCCTCCCGCCCGGCTTTAGGCTGTGCCGGAGCTTCAGGAGGACGGGAAGGGACCAGGCCTCGGGGTTGGCCCTGGGGCTAAAGGGGTCCAGGTAGACCGCCGTGGCCCAGCGGGAGGGGAGGGCCACCTCCCGCACGTCCGCGAAGAGGAGGCGAAGCTCCCCCCAGGGCCCTTGGAAGCGAGGAATAGGCCAGACCCGGAGGAGCTGGGCGAAGACCCTCTCCGCCCGGGGAAGGGGAAGGGCGATCCCCGCCAGGACCTCCTTGGGCAAGGCTCCTTCTCCACCGCCAGGTAGGAAAGCCGCACCCCCCGCAACAGGGCGCTTTCCAGGGCCACCCGGAAGTTCACCCCGAGGCCAAAGCCCACCTCCAAGACCCTGGGGGCGGGGTGAAGGTGGGTGAGGGTCTTCTCCAGGTAGAGCCTCCGAGCCTGGAGGAGGGCGCCCTGCCTCGGGTGGTAGGCCTCCCCATACCCAGGGTGGAAGAGGGTGGGGGTGCCGTCTTGGGTGAGAAGAAGCTCCATCTTTGGCTAGAATACCCCCCATGGAGCTCACCCTCTTGGACAAGCTTTCGGGAACCCTGGCGAACGCCGCCACCGTGGCCCTGGGCACGGGGCTTGGCCTCCTCCTTCGGGGCCGGCTTCCCGAGAGGATGGCCCGCATCCTGGTGCAGGGGGTGGGGCTCACCACCCTCTTCATCGGGCTCTCCATGGCCCAGGCCCTGGGGAAGGCCAAGGGGGGGGTCGTGGA
>BBBN01000039.1 GCA_001311585.1 Thermus sp. JCM 17653 | reverse complement strand
CCACGTGCGGGGGGCGAAGCGCTTGGGGGCACTTACCGCATCATCCCCGACCGCATAGAGGCCGGCACCTACCTCCTGGCGGCGGCGGCCACCCGAGGAAGCCTCACCCTCACCGGGGTTCGCCCCGACCACCTGGACGCTTTGTTGGATAAATTGCAAGGTTCTGGGCACCGCCTCGAGGTGGGAACGGACTGGGTGCGCTTTACCGCCACCCCCAACCCCCTTCCCCTTCAGGTGGAGGCCCGGGAGTACCCGGGCTTTCCCACGGACCTGCAGCCCATCGTCACCGCCTACCTGGCCACGGTGCCCGGGCAGAGCACCGTGACCGACCGGGTCTATCCCGACCGCTTCACCCACGTGGGGGAGCTGGCCCGCATGGGGGCGGAGCTTTACCTGAAGGACCGTACCCTTCTCGTTCACGGCAAGCGCCTCCACGGGGCCCAGGTCAAGGCCCTGGACATCCGGGCCGGGGGCGGGTTGGTGGTGGCCGCCTTGAGCGCCGAGGGGGTTTCGGAGATAGAGGGGGTTTACTTCCTGGAGCGGGGGTACGAGGACCTGGTGGAACGGCTGGGTGCCCTAGGGGCCAGGTGCGCCTCGAGGAAACCCCCCTGGCCGTGGCGGCCGACTGATGGCCTCGCCCCCACGGATACCCCTTTGGCGGAGATCCTTCCTCCAAGCCCGGGCGTGAAGGCCTTTGGGGCCAGCATGGGGGGTATGAGAGGACCTTAGCCGTAGAGGCGCAGGGCCTCGGGGAAGCGGAAGTAGAGGCGGTTCCGGGCGAGCTCGGGGCTGTAGAAGGTGCCCACGTAGCCCGAAAGCCGTAAGGCTCCAGCACCTCCCGGGCCGCCTCCCGGTCCCCTTCCAGGCGGGCGGCGAGGAAGGAGAGGGCCTCTTCCTCCTCGTCCCCTTCGCCCACGAACTCCCGGTACTCCTGATCCAAGGCCCGCATGAGGGCCTTGAGGTCCTGGGGCTTGGCGGTGAAGTACCAGCGGCCCTTTTCCCCGGGAAGGAAGTGGGCGTAGCCCTTGGCCTCCAGGGCCTGGGCCAGACGTGCGGCCTCGGGGTGGCTGTGGCCCCACTGGGTTAGAAGGGCTACCAGACCGTCCCTTTCGCCGGGAAGGCCCTTGGGGTAGGCGGATTTTAGCTTCTGGGCCAGTTCCTTGACGTCCATACCCCACCTCCTGCCATATCATATAAGATTAGCTTGCTGGTATCAACTTCGCTTGCCTTCTCCCTGGAAAGTGGGGTACACTAAAAGGCGGTATGGACCTGGACCTTCTCGCCAAGCGCCTCGAGGGCCTTCGGGGGTATCTTTGACATCCCCGGAAAAGAGGCCCGTCTAAAGGAACTGGAACCCCGCCTGGAGGATCCCGGCCTCTGGCAGAACCCGGAGGAGGCCCGTAAGGTGAGCCAGGAAGCGGCCCGCCTCCGGCGCACCGTGGAGACCTTCCGCTCCTTGGAAAGCGACCTCCAGGGGCTTTTGGAGCTTTGGGAGGAGCTTCCCGCCGAGGAGCGGGAGGAGCTCAGGCCCGAGCTGGAGGAGGCCACCAGGAAGCTGGACGAGCTTTACCACCAGACCCTCCTTTCCTTCCCCCACGCCGAGAAAAACGCCATCCTCACCATCCAACCCGGGGCCGGGGGGACGGAGGCCTGCGACTGGGCGGAGATGCTCCTTAGGATGTACACCCGCTTCGCCGAGCGCCAGGCTTCCAGGTGGAGGTGGTGGACCTCACCCCTGGGCCCGAGGCGGGCATTGACTACGCCAGATCCTCATCAAAGGGGAGAACGCCTACGGCCTCCTCTCCCCGGAGGCGGGGGTCCACCGCCTGGTGCGCCCCTCGCCCTTTGACGCCTCGGGCCGCCGCCACACCTCCTTCGCCGGGGTGGAGGTCATGCCCGAGGTGGACGACACCGTGGAGGTGGTGATCCGGCCCGAGGACCTGCGCATAGACGTCTTCCGCTCCCAAGGCCACGGAGGCCAGGGGGTGAACACCACCGACTCTGCGGTGCGCATCGTCCACCTGCCCACGGGCATCACCGTCACCTGCCAGACCACGCGGAGCCAGATCAAGAACAAAGAGCTGGCCCTGAAGGTCCTCCGCTCGAGGCTTTTTGAGCTGGAGTGGAAGAAGAAGCAGGAGGAGCTTCAAAAGCTACGGGGCGAGGTTCGGCCCATCGAGTGGGGAAGCCAGATTCGTAGCTACGTCCTGGACAAGCAATACATCAAGGACCACCGCACGGGCCTCATGCGCTTTGACCCCCAGAACGTCCTGGATGGGGACCTTTTGGACTTCATCTGGGCCGGGTTGGAGTGGAAGGCGGGCCGGCGCCAGGCGGTGGAGGAAGTTGAGGCGGAGTAGTACCACCCCATGCCCGCTTGCCCTTGGGCCAAGGGCTTGGGAGACGCTTAGGGACGCCCTTCTTGGCTCCGGGCGAGGGCTTTCTTCAAGGCGGACGAGGGCGTGGAGCCTCAGGAAGAGGGAGCGATCGGGCTCGGGCCACGCCTCCACCTGGGCCAGGACGCTTCCTCTCCTTGGGGCCGCTTGCTTGAAGGCGCGGCTTCAGGGCCGCCTTCTCCTCGGGGGTGAGTTCCATCAATAGACGTCCTCCGGGGCCTTGTACACCTCCCGGTGAGCCAGTAAATGACCCTTTCGGCGATGTTCTCCAGGTGGTCCCCCAGGCGCTCGTAGCTCCGGGCCACCCGCATCAGGGTGAGGGCCTTGGTGATGGTGCGGGGATCTTCCATCATGTAGGTGATGAGCTCCCGGCTCACCTCCTCGTAGAGGGCGTCCACGTGGTCGTCCATGCTGAGGACCTGGCGGGCGAGCCCGGGGTCCCGCTCGGCCACGGCCTTGCTCAGGGCGTCCATCATCTCCAGGAGCCTGCGGCCCATCTCGGGAGGGTGACGTAGCGCTTCAAGGGAGGCTCCTGGGAGAGGAGGAGGGCGTCTTCGGCCACGTGCATGGCGTAATCCCCGGCCCGCTCCAGATCGGTGAGGGCTTGATGACGGTGAAGATGAGGCGGAGGTCCGTGGCCACGGGCTGGTGCCGGGCGATGACGGTGATGGCCTGGTTCTCCACCTTGAGCTCCAGGGCGTCCACCTCCTTGTCCCGGGCGATCACCCCTTCGGCCAGGGCCCGGTGGCCCTCCACCAGGGCCTGGGTGGCTCCTGGGTCATCTGGCGCACCAGGGAGAGCATCCTTAGGCTTTCCTCTATGAGTTCGTTTAGGGCTTTGTCCAAGGCTTCGCGCATGCCGCCTCCTTTCTTCAGTCTAGGGGAAGGCGTACCCCGAAAACGTTAGCCTCCCCCTCCCGCCTGGCGTAGGCCTCGCTCCCAGGGCCCGGGCCAGGCGGCGCACCAGGTAGAGGCCGAGCCCCTGCCCCCCCGCGTTTCCCCGCCTTCCCGGAGGAAGAGGGCTCGTACTCGGGGAGGGGAGGGCCTGCGTCCTGCACCTCGAGGCAGACTTGGCCCTCTTCTTCTCGGGAGAGGAGGCGGATGGGGTCTTGGCCGTACTTGAGGGCGTTTTCCAGGAGGTTGAGAAGGATCTGCAGGAGCTTTCCGGGTCGGTGGTGAGGGTGTGGGGGAGGGAGACCTCCACCGCCCTGCCTTTAAGCCTTGCCTGGAGGAGGCCTTCCAGCCTCGGCCAAAGCTCGGCCAAGGCCACGGGCCGCTTGGGGCCGGGCCGGATGGGGGAGAGGGCTTCCACCAGGTGGGCGAGGCGGGCCACCTCGGCCTTGAGGAGGGCCAGGACTTCCTTTTCCTGGGGGCTCTTTGGGGTGAGCACCTCCAGGAGGGGGCCCATGCCGGAAAGGGGGGTGCGGAGCTCGTGGGCCAGGGTCTGGGTGGCCTCCTCCAGGGCCTGGAGGCGCCTCTGCCCCTCGGTCTCGTCTAGAAGGTAAAGCCTTCCCGGGAGGGCCTTGGCCCGAAGCAGGCGGCCCCGCACCTCCAAAAGCCTTTCCCCGCCGTGGAGGGCCAGGGCCTCGAGGCGGTGGTCCCTGAGGGCCAGAAGGAGGGGGCGGCCCACCACCCTTTCCCGGTTCACCCCGAGGAGCTGGGCGGCCTTAGGGTTGAGGTAGACCACCTGGCGGTTCTCGTGGAGGACGAGGCCCTCCAGGGCCTCCTCCCAGGCGTGGGCCAGCGCCTCCTCGCCCCTCACCCTTCGCCCGCCTCCTTGAACCGGTACCCCACTCCCCGCACCGTCTCCAGGAAGCGGGGGGCCTTGGGGTCCTCCCCGAGCTTTTCCCTCAGCTGGAGAACGTGCTGGTCCACGGTCCTGGGGGTGCCCATGAAGTCCTGGCCCCACACCGCCTCCAGGAGTTCTTCCCGGGTGTAGACCCGGCCCGGGCGGCCTGCCAGGAAGGCCAGGAGCTCAAACTCCCGCCGGGTCAGGGGGAGGGGCTGCCCTTCCAGGCTCGCTCCATGCGCTCCAGGTCCAGGAGGAGGGGCCCCCTCTTGAGGACCTTGCGCTTGCCCGCCCGGCGCAGGAGGGCCTCGAGGCGGGCCAGGAGCTCCTCGGTGGCGAAGGGCTTGACCAGGTAGTCGTCCGCTCCCCGGGAAAGCCCCTCCACCCGGTCCCGCACCTCGGCCCGGGCGGTGAGCATGAGGACGGGAAGGTGGGGATAGGCCCCCTGGCGCATCCTCTCCAAGAGGCGGGTTCCGGGTTCGTCGGGGAGCATCCAGTCCAGGACCACCACCTCGGCCTC
Source organism: Thermus sp. JCM 17653 (assembly GCA_001311585.1). GTDB lineage: Bacteria > Deinococcota > Deinococci > Deinococcales > Thermaceae > Thermus. The sequence continues at coordinate 5,830 of BBBN01000039.1, read as the reverse complement.
CTTGAGTAAGCTCCAGGCTTCCTGGGCCAAGGCGGCCTCGAGGACCCGGTAGCCTGCCCGTTCAAGGGCCAGGCGTACCCCTAGACGCACCGCGGGCTCGTCCTCTACCAGAAGCACCGTGGCCACAACTTTAGTCTAGACCGGCTTCTGTCAGATGCCGGTCAAGAAAGTTGCTTGACAGGCCTTAAGACCCCGTGCTACCCTTCTAGAGGCTGGGGCGGCTAGCTCAGCGGAAGAGCGCTCGCCTCACACGCGAGAGGTCGTAGGTTCAAGTCCTACGCCGCCCACCAGCTCCAGGACGCAAAGCTTCCCCCCACGGTAGCGTGGGGGGAAAGCCTTTAGCCGGTTTATCAGCCGGTCTATCCGTTCAGGCTTTGGCGCGGGTAGCGGGGTAGAGGAGTTCTTCCAGGTCCAAGACGTACCCCCGGCGCTCCTCCTCCAGAAGGTGCCGGTACACGCTGAGGGTGATGGTGGGGGAGGCGTGGCCCAGCCGTTCACTCACTACCTCCAGGGGGATGCCCCGGGAGAGGGCCAGGGTGGCCCAGGTGTGCCGGAGGTCGTGCACCCTCACCCGGCCCAGGCCCGCCCTTTCGGCCAGGCGGCGCAGGTAGTGGTTGAAGGCATCGGGGTCCACGGGCTTCTCCCCGCCCACCAGGAAGAGCCCGTCCGCCTCCTCCGGGGTCAGGCGCTCCAGAAGCTCCTCCCGGCGGGCTTGGAGCCTAAGGAGGAGCCCCCTCGGTAGGGGCACCACCCGCTTGGCCGTGGGGGTCTTGGGCTCGGAGAAGGCCCCCTTGCCTCCGGCCTTGGTCCATGACCGCCACACCCGCACCTCGCCCCGCTCCAGGTCCACGTCCCGCCATTGCAGGGCCAGGGCCTCCCCCCGGCGCAAGCCGGTTTCCAGCATGAGCCGGAGGAGAAGGGCCATGTCCTTGGACCGGGAGGCTTCGGCGGCCTCCAGGAGCCGGGCCACCTCGTGGGGCTCCAGGGCCCGCGCGGCCTTCTCCCCCTTGGGAAGACGCACCTTCACGGCCTCAGCGGGGTTGCGGGCCACCAGCTCCAGGCGTAGGGCCTCCCGGAAGAGGGCCTTGAGCCGCATGAGCACCCGGCCCACGGTGCGGGGGGCGTAGCCCGCTTCCACCACCCGGTCCACGGCGGCCCGCACGTGGACCGGCTTCACCTCCTGGAGCCGCATGCGGCCCAGGGGGTCAGGGGCCTTGGGGTCCTTGAGGGAGGGCATGGCGTGGGCCAGCTCCTCCTGGGCCAGGCGAAGGGAGTTTGGCCTAAGCCCTTCCCGCTCCAAGCGCCTCAGGTACTCCAGGGCGAAGTCCCGGGCAGTCAGCCGGGAGGGGTCGGTGAGGAGCCCCCTGGCCTGGGCGGCCACCATATCCGCCAGGGCCCTTTCCGCCTCCTTGCGGGTTTGGCAATGCTTCTCCCGCTTGACCTTCCGGCCCGTGGCGGGGTCTACCCAGGTGAGTTGGGCTACCCACTTCCCCTTGCCCTCGTGGTAGAAGACGCTCCCGCCTCCCTTGCCGCGCCTTCTCATCACCACCTCCTCCTCTTGCGCCAAAGCCACTTGGCCCGGCGGATGGCCCAGCGCTTGCCCACCCTTCCCCGGGCCAGCATCTTGGCGAAGCGAAGCCAGGACCAGAGCTTCCTAAGGTTCACGGCGCTCCTCCCCCCTCAGGTAGCCCAGGGCCTCGAGGCCCGCCTTGACCACCTTCCCGCGCTCCTCAGCGGAAAGGCGGCGGAAAGCCTCCACCACGGGCTTCTCCCCCCGTACCCAGAAGCTTTGGGCCGCCTCTCCCGGCCCCAGGAGCTTCACCCCGAGGAGCCGGGCCCGCTCCTCCCGGGGTTGCCTTGCCCGGTCTAGGTTCTGCCTCGCGGCATGCCTCCATCTTAGCACCGGAAGATGGGGTGCTCGTTATTCGCGAAATCGCACTTTCGCGAAGAACGGGGGGCGGCGGTTTCGGGGGGAGGGTGCCAACCCCTAACGCTACCCCTCCTTTCCGTCATCCGTTGACGCGTTTCGCTTTTGTCTCGCTTTTGTCTCGCTACCGTCTCACTTCGGGGTTGCCGAAACCCCGGTTTTGCGGCGCTATGTGTCGTTTCCCGAAGTGAGAAGGGGCCGGGAAGGTACCCGGCCCCTTCTCTGGAAGGCGGCGGGGGTTAGAAGCCTCCTTCCGGCCTCTCCTCGGGGTAGGGGCTACCGTTCCTCCTCGTCCCGCGCATCACTCACCTCCTCTAGGCTCCCACGCCCACAAGGTCTTAGGTCCATCGGTCCAAACCGCCCCGAGGGGGCCTAGGTCCACCGCCTCCCTCAGGAAGCGCCCCCCGAGGTACGGCCACCGCTTGGCGGTAATCCCGGCAAACCTCGCCCAGGGCCACATGGCGGTTACCCAACGGGCCACGGCGTGGAAGGGAGAAGGGTCCTCCGGCCTAAGCTCGGGGTACGGCACCTCGGGAGGGGGCGCACCCTCCTCGGGTTCCAAGACTCCCGTCCTCCTCAAGGTTCCTCCTCCTTCACCCCCAGGGGGTCAGCTCCCGCTCTTTGAGGACCACGGCGCGCCCCTTGTGGTCCATGAGCCCCAGGGCCAGGAGGGCTTGGGCCAAGGCGGCCACCTCCCCCGGGGAAAAGACGCGGGCATAGCTCCCGTCCTTCACCACCAGGTGGCCCCGGGGAAGGCCGGGGTCCGTGGCAACGTCCAGCCCCTCCTCCCACAAGTATCGGGCCAGCGCGTCAACGGCCCGCATGGGCCACCTCCTCCCAGGGGTTTCTCCTCGCCTCTCTATCCTCCCGGAGGCGCGTGCGCGTTCCCCTCCTAACGGGGGGTTTATCGCGTCCTGTACGGGCAAAACCCTCGCGCACGCTATGCGCACGCACGCGCACGCGTGGGAGAGGAATGCCGTCCTGGACGGCACAAAGTGCGTGCGCGTTCTCCCTCTCGTACAGGACGGCGTTCCCCGAAACTCGCGCACGCTCAGGCATGGGCCACCCCCTCCTTGGGCTTCACCCGGGCCCGGGCGATGGGCTCAAGCCGGGGCGGGTTCCCCACCCACACGCCCAGGAGCTCCACCTCCTTCACCTCCGGCCAGGCTTCCTCCAGGAAGGTCAGGCGCTCCACAAGCCAGGCCTCGAGGCTCGGGGCGTTCTGCCGGGCCAGGCGGCATGCGCCTCCAGGTCCTCCTCCTCCGGGACGGCCAGGGCCAGTAGAGCACCCGGCCGTCCGCCACCACCCGGAGCTTGGGCGGACGCATGGCCCGCACCTTGGCGGCCAGGGGCATGGCCAAGGTGATGAGCTTCCGCCAGGGGGTCACAGCTCCACCTCCACCCCGTCCTCCTCCGGGGCGTGGGGGCGGGGGACGTAGAACACCCGCGCCCCCGTCTTTTCGGCCAGGGCCTCCAGTTCGGAGCGTGCGCGTTCCTCCGGGCTTTGCGATGGGGAAGCCACTTCCGAACGCGCACGGGGTTTTTCCTCTCCAGAAGGGCGTTCCTCGGGGAGGCGTGCGCGGTCGTGCGCATGGCGTGCGCGATGGTTTTCCTCGTCCTGGAGGGCGTTTTCCTCGGTTTTCGGGGAGAACGCGCACGCGCTTGCGGGAAGATAGAGCACGCACGTTTCCCCGGTGAGGGGGTGCACGTACTTCCCTCCCTCCCCCAGCTCCCGGGCTAGCCGCTCGGGCTCGGGGAGGAGCCGGAAGGCGGCCTCCTCCAGGGGCGCGCCCTCCACGGGCCTCAGGGCCAGGCGGTTCCCGTCCTTCTGCACGTCCACCAGCCCGGCGGCCTCGGCCTGGTCTACCCACTTCTGCACCGTGCGCTTGGCCCAGCGCAAGTGACGGGCCAGGTCCTTCACGTACACGGCCACGCTCCCCTCGGGGACCTTCCCCTCAAGCTCTTCCAGCTTGGCCTCGTACACCTCCCGCACGGCCACGGCCAGGGCCAGGGTCTGGGGGCTCACGGTATGGACGCTTCGGGCCAGGGGGCGGGCGGCCAAGTGGTAGGCCAGGGCGTAGTCCTCCAGGGAGGCCACCAAACGCCCCTCCCGCTCCTCCCTCCGGGCGTGGTGAATGAGGCCCACCACCTTGACCAGGGTGAGGAAGCGGCCAAAGTCCCGGCGGAGCGGGTCAGGTCCTCGGGGAGGCCCTGGGCCTCCAGGAGCCGGGCGATGGCCGGGGCGTAGGGCACCACCACCTCCACTCGGGGAAGGGCCTCGTAGAGGGCGTGCCAGGGGGCCACCTCCACCTCGGGCCGCGCCCCCAAGGCCTCCCGTTCGGCCAGGGCCTGCACCACCCGGAGGGTGTGGGCCTTGGAGTCGTCCATGTAGAGGCTGAAGGTGCGGGTTTCGTTGTCCTCCTTGCTGAGCCCCTTGGTGAGCGTGGTGATGAGCCCCGTGGGGCCGGGGCGGGCGATTTCCCGGGCCACCATGCGCCCCTGGGGGGACTTCTCCACGGTCAGGTAGCGGATTTGCCCCTCACTGAGGAGGGTGCGCACCAAGTAGAGGACTTCCTCGTTGTTCAGCCCGTCCTCCTCGTAGAGCACCAGGTGGCGGTGCCGGAAGTCCAAGTCGGCGTACACCAGGGCCTTGGCGCTCATGCTGGAAAGCTCGTAGTAGCCCCGGGGGGGGATGAGCTTCAGCACGGAGCCCACCAGGAAGGACTTTCCCGAGGAGCTACGCCCCTTGACCAGGACGCTGATGGGGGCTTCCGTCTTGGCGGAAAGGAGGGCCAGGTAAAGGAGCCCACGGTTTTCCTCCTCTCCCACCACCCCCAGCGCCCCGATGGCGCGGATGGCCTTGTGGAGGAGGGCGGGGTCCTCCGAGAGCTCCCGGGCGGCCTCCCGGTCCTCGGGGGTGAGGGCCGGGGCGGCCTCCTTGCGGGCCTCCTCCTCCCGCGTGGCCCGGTAACGGGCCCAGTCCTTGCGGAGGGCTCCCACGCTCACTCCGGTCTTCTTCTTGATGGCCAGGAAGAGGGCTTCCAGCTCGGTATCCAGAAGCCCCGCCTCGTAAATGCTTGAAGAGCTCGGGGAGGAGGGCGGGAAGGGTTTCCGCCTTGGCCCCTTCCACCCGCTTGAGAAGGTCCTGGAAGGTCATGCCCACCTCCTCATGCGGGCGTAGACGCGGGCCCGGTAGGTGCGGGGCTCGTAGGGGGCAAGGGGCGGCTCCAGGGCGATGGGCTGAGCGCTCCCCACCTCGAGGCCCCACTTCACCGCCTCCCGGGCTTCCCGCTCAGGCAGCCCGGCCTGCAGGGCGGCACTCATCAGGACCTCCTCCGCCTCCCTCGGGTCCAAGCCGTGGGGGACGAGCCCCCCGGCGGCCCTGGCGTAGGCGATGAGGGTCAGGTGCCGCGTGCCAACGGGGGCCCGGGCCACGGCTTCCGCATAGCTCCTGAGGAGGGCCTGGAGCCGCTTGGGGCTGGCTCCTCCCGCGTCAGGCCGTACCTCCGGGGGTGGGGGTGGCGGTGGCGGGAGGAGCCTCAGGAGGAAGCCCTCAGGCACCGGGGGAAGCTCCTCGGGAGGGGTCAGGGGGACTTCCCAGGCGTAGGTCCGTCCATCGGCTAGGCGCGTAGGCCAGACCACCACGTAGGCCCGCCCCATCCCCCGGATGTCCACCCCGGGAAGCTTCCGGGTCGTGGCGGAAAGCCTCACCCCCTGGGGAAGGAGGAGGAAGACGTGGTAGCCCCCTGAGGCGGTCCGTTGCCGGGGGGCGGCCTCGAGGGCGGGGTGCTCCCGCCTCAGCTTCTCCCACGCCTCGGGGTCGTCAAAGTCCAGGACCAAGACGGGCTCAGGGGGCAGGAGGCCCACCCCGCACCGGGGGCAGGACCGCCACCAGGCCTCGAG
>BBBN01000038.1 GCA_001311585.1 Thermus sp. JCM 17653 | reverse complement strand
CTCGTTGGTGGCGGCCGTCGTCGGTGAGGAGGGGCCCCGCTTCCTTCAAAAGCCCCGCCGGGGCGAGGTGTTTCCCCTCCTGCCCCAGGGTGAGGGCGGCCGCGGGGTGGAGCCTTGCGAGGCCCAAGGCCTTGGCCTTTTCCTTCAGGGCCCGCACCGCCTCCGGGGTGTCCACGGGGGGCTTGGTGTTGGGCATGGAGACGAGGTCGGTGTACCCGCCCCGCGCCGCGGCCAGAAGCCCCGAGAAGAGGTCCTCCTTCACCTCCTCCCCGGGCTCGCGCAGGTGGGCGTGGAGGTCCAAGAAGCCCGGGGCGAGGAAGCACCCTGTGCCGTCCACCACCCGTTGGGCCTCGCCTCCTTCCAGGGAGAGGATCCTCCCCTCGCCGATGAGGACGTCCAGGGGGCCGCGTTCCCCCATAGCGTCCACGAGCCGTACGTTTCGGATCAGGATCATGCTTCCTCCAGTTCGGGCACCGGGTAGGTGGGCACCAGAGCCTTGGCCACCCGGTATTGCCTGCGGTCCAGGGTCAAGAACACCCCCGCAACCTGGCGAAAAAGGGCCATGGCCGCCGCCAGGTGGACGGCGTCCGCTCCCCGCAGGGGATACTCGCGGGCAAGGAGGCTTGCCGCCTGCATCAGGGCCAGGCCGCTTTCCACGAGGTAAAGGCTCGGCAGCAGCTCTTCCAGAGACCGCACCGCCTTCCGAAAGCCCCTCGGGCTCAGGTGGCCCCCGTCCCGGCGCCCTCTTAGGGCGGCCACGGCTTCTGGAAGGAAGAGGTCGCAGGCCGCCAGGGGGGCCTCCCGGAGGAGGCCCCGAACCCAGGCGAAGGGCTCGCCAGGGTGGTCCACCACGAGGTAGAGGAGAGCGCTGGCGTCGGCGAAGAAGACCTTAGCGCCGTTCCTGGGTGAGGAGTTCATGGAGAGGGGGCGTTTCTCCCTTCAGGAGCACCGGCTTGGGACGCTTCCTGCGGGCCTTTTGCGGGGGGCGCACCCGCACCCGGTTGAGAAGCTCCGCCAGGGCTTCCTCGGCCTTCACCATGGCCTCATGGTACCGCACGTCACCTCCCTTTTCCCACCAAAAGGTGGTAGAGCACCGCCATGCGCACCGCCACCCCGTTTTGCACCTGGCGGGTGACCAGGCTCCTCGCCGAGTCCGCCAGGTGGCCCTCCAGCTCCACATCCCGGTTCATGGGGCCGGGGTGGAGGAGGGGGGCTTGGGGCTTGGCCAGGGCGAGCCTCCTCTCGGTCACCTGGTAGCGGGCGATGTAGTCCTCCAGGTGGACAAGCCCCGCCTCCATGCGCTCCTTCTGGAGCCTAAGCACCATCACGGCGTCCGCCTCCTCCAGGGCCTCCTCTAGGCTTGGGGTGAGCCTGGCCCCGGGGAGGTCTTGGGGGAGGAGGCTCGAGGGGCCGGCGCAGAAGACCTGGGCCCCGAGGAGGGAAAGGAGCTCGGCGTTTGAGCGGGCCACCCGGGAGTGGAGGATGTCCCCCACGATGGCGATCTTCTTCCCCTCCAGGGTGCCTAGGGCCTCGAGGAGGGTATAGGCGTCCAGGAGGGCCTGGGTGGGGTGGGCGCGGCGGCGTCCCCCCCGTTGATCACCGCCCCCTTGACCCAGCGGGTGGCCTGGTGGGGCACGCCGGCGCTGTCGGCCCGGATCACGTAGGCGTCCACCCCCATGGCCTCGAGGGTGAGGAGGGTGTCCTTGTAGCTTTCCCCCTTTTGCAGGCTGCTGGTCTGGGCGGCGAAGGAGACCACGTCCGCGGACATGCGCCGGGCGGCGAGCTCAAAGGAGATGCGGGTCCTCGTGGAGGGCTCAAAGAAGACCGTGGCCACGGTGAAGCCCTGGAGGGCGGGGACCTTTTTTTATCGGCCGCTCCAGGACCTCCCGCATGACCCGGGCCGTGTCCAGGAGGCTTTCCACCTCAGACCTATTCCAGTCCTGGAAGTCCAGGAGGTGCCTCATGCCCCCTCCCTTTCCCAAAGCTCTACCCGGTCCTCCCCGTCCACCTCCTCCACCTTGACCTTCACCACCTCGTTCCGGGAGGTGGGGACGTTCTTCCCCACGAAGTCCGCCCGGATGGGAAGCTCCCGGTGCCCCCGGTCCACGAGGACCGCGAGATAAATGCGCCTCGGCCTCCCCAGGTCCATGAGGCGTCCAAGGCGGCCCGGGCGGTGCGGCCCGTGTAGAGGACATCGTCCACCAGGACGATGGCCTTCCCCGTGAGGTCAAAGGGGATCCGGGTCTCCCGCACCTCCGGCCTATAGCCGATCTCCGTGAGGTCGTCCCGGTAGAGGGTGATGTCCAAGACCCCCACGGGCACCTCCTTCCCCTCAAACTCCGCGATGAAGCGGGCGATGCGCCCTGCGAGGGGGATGCCCCGGGTGTGGATTCCCACCAGGGCGAGGCCCTCCGTCCCCTTGTTGGCCTCCACGATCTCGTGGGCGATGCGGTAAAGGGCCCGCCGCATCTCCTCGGCGTTCATGAGCTCCGCTTTAAAGCGCACCTCCCACCCCCCCAAAAAAAGGCGGAGGCCAAAGCCTCCGCTCCTTCCCTTCCTCTCGCGCTCCCTTGTTTCTCGCATCTTTCCCCCTTTCCGGCCTCGCGGGACCGGTTTAAAGGCCACCCCTACCTTACACCCCACGCCCCGCTCGGGCAAGGGGAGGTTAAGCGCCCGCCCGTTTCGCAGGGCGGGATGCCCGAAACAGAACTAGGAGGAGGCCCTTTTGGGGCCCCCACCGCGGTGGGGTATTTAAGCGGCCTTGGGCCTCTCCCGGGTGACGCTTAGGGCCAGGACCCCTACCAGAAGGCCCACGATCACCGCGTTCCACATGGCGTTGACCATCCCGCTAAACCCCAGGATCCAGGGGGAGAGGATGAGCCAAACGCCCAGGACCACGTTGACCCACTCCTCCCACATGGGGCCATCCCGGAGGTGCAGGAGGGCCATGAGCCCCACCACCACCCCGATGACGAGGGCGTTCCACAGCGGCCGGGGTGTTGCTGAAGCCCAGGAGCCACGGCGAGAGAACCAGCCAAAGGCCCAGGATCAGGTTGGCCCAGTCCTGCCAGCGACGCATAGGCTTTCACCTCCTTCCAAAGCCAAAGTAAAGCAACTTGCGCCCTTTGGATAGGGTGTTAGGTTACTTTTTCGGGGAAAAGGGACGGAGGTACCGCCAGGCCGTCCAGAGGAGTACGGCGGCGAAAACCAGGCGCAGGCCCGCTTCGGGCAGGAAGTGGGCCAGCTCCCCCCCCAAAAAGGTGCCCAGGAAGACCCCAGGCACCAGGCCAAGGGCCAGGCGTTCCTCCACGTTGCCCAGGCGGAAATGGGTGTAGGCCCCCACCAGGCTCGCCGGGACCATGGCCAGGAGGCTCGTCCCCTGGGCGGCGTGCTGGGGCATCCCCAAGAGGAGGACCATGGCCGGGACCATGATCGTCCCCCCGCCCACCCCCATCATCCCCGAGAGGAAGCCGGTGAAGGCGCCGGAGAGGAGCAAGGCTAGGTCTTGGACCGCTTCCCCTTGCACCAAGCCCCTGGGGGCCAGGTAGGGCTTCAGGAGGAGGAGAAAGGCCACGAGGAAGAGAAACCAGCCGAAGGCTCGCTTGAGGGAGGTTTCCGGGAGGCTGTGGGCGTAGCGGGCCCCGAAGCGGGCGGTGAGGATGGCGGTGAGGGCCAGGAAGAAGGCGGCCCTCAGGTCCAGGGAGCCTTGCAGGCCGTAGGTTAGGGCCCCCACGAACCCGGTGAAGAAGACGGCCACCAGGCTGGTGCCGTGGGCTTTGTGCTGTGAAAGCTTTAAGAGCCCCACCATGAGGGGATCATGACCACCCCGCCCCCAAGACCCACCATCCCGCCGAAGAAGCCCGCCAGGAGGCCGATGAAAAAGCTCATGGGGTCATACTACCGGGTTGGGCGGCTCCCTCCCCTCCAAGACGGCCAGGAGGCTCTCCACCGCCGCCTCGGCCATGCGCTCCCGGGTCCTCCTTCCCGCCGAGCCGATGTGGGGGGTGATGACGGCGTTGGGAAGGGCGTAGAGGGGGTGGCCCAGGGGCAAGGGCTCGGGGTCGGTCACGTCCAGGCCCGCCCCGAAGAGGTGGCTCCTTAGGGCCTCCACCAGGGCCTCGGTGTCCACCAAGGCCCCCCGGGCGGTGTTGAGGAGGATGGCCCCCCGCTTCATGGCGAAGAGCCTTTCCCGGTTCAGGAGCCTATGGGTTTCCGGGGTGAGGGGGGTGTGGAGGGAGACGATGTCCGCTTCCTTTAGGAGTTCCTCCAGGGAGAGGAAGGGGTAGGGGAGGGGCTTGGGGGTGCGGGCGTGGTAGACCACCCGCATCCCGAAGGCCAGGGCCCTCTTGGCCACCGCCTGGCCGATCCGGCCCATGCCGATGAGGCCCAGGGTTAGGCCCTGGAGGTCCAGGCCCAGGAGGAGCTCGGGGTGCCAGGCCTTCCAGAGCCCGTCCTTGGCGTAGGCCGCCCCCTCCACCACCCGCCTGGCCACGGCGAGGAGGAGGGCCAGGGTGAGGTCGGCGGTGGCCTCGGTGAGGACCCCGGGGGTGTGGGTGACCCGAATGCCCCGCTCCTTGGCCGCCTGTAGGTCCACGTGGTCCACCCCCACGCTGTAGCAGGCAATGACCCTGAGGCCGGGCCCGGCCCGGTCCATGACCTCGGCGTCTATGCGGTCCTCCACCGTGGGGATGAGGCCCACCGCCCCCTCCACCCGCTTCAAGAGCGCTTCCCGGGGGAGGAAAAGCCCGGGGTGGACCTCCACCTCGAGGCCCCGCTCCCTTAGCCTTTCCAGGGCCCTTCCTGGAAGGGTGCGGGTGACGAAGACCTTCATGCCCCTTTTTACCGGGGCCCCCGTGCGGGCGCAAGCCGCATGGGGTGGTATCACGCCCCGGCGAAGGAGAGCTCCGCCACCGCCACGGTGGGGCTTCCGTAGGCGGCGTCCAGGAGGAGCCAGTCTAGGTCGTCCCCCACCGCCTCCACCGCCTGGAGGAGTTCCAGGAGGTTCCCGGAGACGGCGAAGTTCTCCACGGCGTGCCGCACCTCCCCCTCCTCCACCCAAAGCCCCAGGGCCTGGAGGGAGAAGTCCAGGCTCACGGGGTTTGCCCCGGCGTGGAGGCCCATGAACTCCGTGACCAGCACCCCTTCCGTGAAGCGGAGGTTCCCCACGGGCTCCAGGTAGAGGTTGGTGGGGGCTACCCCCAGGACCCCCCGGTAGGCGCGGGCGGCGTGGCCGGTGTTCCTCTGGCCCAGGGCCCTTGCGGTTTCCGAGTTGTGGAGGAAGGTCTTGAAGACCCCCTTCTCCACCACCAGGGTGCGGGCCGTGGGGGTGCCCTCGGCGTCAAAGGGGCGGGAGAGGAGGCCCTTTTCCAGGGTGGGGTCGTCTATGAGGGTCACGAGCTCGCTCGCCACCTTTTCCCCAAGCCTCCCCAGGAGGCGGCTTTTCCCCTCCAGGCGTTCTTGCCGGAGAGGGCCTGGGCGAGGACGGAGAGGAGCATGGCCATGGCCTCGGGCTCCAGATAGCCCGGTAGCGGCCTGTCCTCAGGGGCTGGGCCTCCAAAAGCCTTGCCGTCTTCTCCCGGAACTCGAGGGCGGTGCGCCCCGGCTCCAGGGCGTGGAACTCCTTGCCCGCCTTAAAGTCCCACCCCTGCTTGACGCTGCTCCCTTGGGCCATGACGAAGCTTGCCATCAGCGCGGCGAGGCCCGTGCGGAAGCTTCCTTCCGCCCCTTGGGTGCTGGCGAGGGCGAGCCGCGTCTCCCGCTCCAGGTAGCCGCCCATGAGGACGCTCTTCACCCGGGGGTCTTCCCGCAGGGCCTCTTCCAGGGCGAGGGCCGCCTCCTTCTTCCGCTCTAGAGGAGCGGAGAGGCCCTCCCCCAGGAGGTCGTGGCTTCCCAGGGGCTTCCCTTCGGGCAAGGCGCCCTTCTTGCCGGAGAGGAGGGCGTTTTCCCGGGCCTCCTCCAGGGCCCAGTCCAGGGCCTCCTGGGAAAGCTCCTCGGTGTAGGCGTAGCCACCCTTCCTTCCGCCACCACCCGGAGGCCGAGGCCCTTTTGCCTCGCCTCCTTGATCTCCTCCAAGGCTCCCCCCCGGCCCTTAGGGAGAGTTCCCTTTCCTCCTGGAAGAGGACCTCGGCCTCGAGGCCAAGCTCCCGGGCCCGCCGAAGCAGGTAGCGCTTGGCTTCCTCCAGGGTCATGCCCTACCCCCCACCACGATCTCCGAGACCAGCACGTGGGGTTGGCCCACCTCCACGGGGACGGCCCCGGAGAGGCTTCCGCACATGCCGGGGGCGTTCTCCAGGTCCTGGGCCACGGCCACCACCCGCATGAGGGTCTCGGGGCCCTTGCCCACCAGCATCGCCCCCCGCACGGGCTCCTCTATGCGGCCTTTGCGGACGATGTACCCTTCCTGCACGGCGAAGTTGTACTCCCCGCTTCCCGGCTTCACCTGCCCGCCCCCCATCTCCTTGGCGTAAAGCCCGAACGCTATCCCGGCGAAGAGGTCCTCCACCCGGGCCTCCCCGGGGGCGAGGAAGGTGTTGCGCATGCGGGAGGTGGGGGCGAAGGTGTAGTCCTGCCTTCGCCCGGAGCCCGTCATGGGGTAGCCGGTGAGGAGGTGGCCCAGGCGGTCCACCATGTAGCTCTTGAGGACGCCCCCTGCTATCAGCACCGTGCGCTCCGTGGGGCGGCCCTCGTCGTCTATCTCCGTGGAGCCAAAGGCGTGGGGGAGGGTGCCGTCGTCAATGTAGGTCACGGCGGGGCTCGCCACCACCTCCCCCAGCTTGTCGGAGAGGACGCTGGCCTTCTTGGCCACGCTGGTGGTCTCCAGGAGGTGGCCCACGGCCTCGTGGAAGAGGACCCCACCGAAGCCCGGGCCCACCACCACCGGGAAGGTGCCCGCGGGGGCGGGCTTGGCGCGGAGGTTGGTGAGGGCCTGGCGGGCGGCCTTTTCCCCCACCGCCTTCGGGGGGTAGAGGTCAAAAAGCTCCAGGCCCACGCTCTTGCCGGGTCCGGCGTAGCCCGTTTGTACCTCGGTCCCGTCCTGGGCCACGGCGAGGACGAAAAGCCGGGTGCGCACCTTTTTTCCTCGGCAAAGACCCCCTCGGTGTTGGCGATGAGGACCTCCTCTTCCCACTCCAGAAGGCTCGCCTCCACCTCCTTGATCTCGGGGGCGATCCTGGCCCCGGCCTCGGCTTCCAGAAGCCTTTCCAGGCGGTAGCGCTTGTCCTTCTCCCGTAGGGCACCTTGGGGGCGTGGAGGCCTTTGGGGGTGGCCTTGCGGAAGTCCAGGCCGCCCCGCCCCCCCTCGTCCACCTGGCCCAGGGCGCCTTGGCCCGGAGGAGGGTCTCCAGGGCCTCCAGGAGGCCTTCTTGGGTGAGGTCGTTGGTGTAGGCGTAGACCACCTCGGTGCCGAAGAAAAGCCGCACCCCCGCCCCGTAGTCCAGGCCGGAGAGGGCCTCCTCCAAGGCCCCGGAGCGCACCTTCATCCTGCGCCTTTTGGAGCGCTGGGCGTAGACCTCGGCGAAGTCGGCCCCGCCCTTAAGGGCCCGCCCCAGCACCGCCTCCACCAGCTCGGGCTTGAGCATGCCCCGAGTCTACCTGGGGCTGACCCATGGGTCAACCGCTTAGGCGGAGGACCGCCTTTTCCAGGGCGAGCCAGGGGTCCTTTCCCTCCTTGGCCCGCTTTTCCGCCTCTATGAGGGTATCCAGGGCCTCCATGAGGGTCTCTTCCCCAAGGCGCCTCGCCGCCTCCAGAGCCTTTTTGGCGGCGTAGGGGTGGGCCTCGAGGCGGGCGAGGTCCTCCTCCTTGGGTCTGGGGTTTTCCCGGAGGAGGAAGAAGGCCCGGGCGAGGAGGGCGAACTGCCAGGAGAGGGCCCCGAGAAGCCTTAAAGGTTCCTCCCCCTCCTCCTTGAGGCGCCTGAGGCGCAAGAGGGCCTCCTTGGGATCCTTCTCCAGGACGGCGCGCACCAGGTCAAAGCCCGTGAGGGGGGGCCTTAGGGCCACCACCTTCTCCACCTTCTCCAGGGTGAGGGGAGGGGAGAGGAGGGCAAGCTTCTCCAGCTCCCGCTCTAAGGCCTCGAGGTCCCCTTCCAAGGAGGCCAGGTACTGGACCACCCCGCTCGGGAGCCTGAGGCCCAGGCGCTTGGCCCGGTTTTCTATGTGCCTTACCAGGTCCTTTCCCTTGGGGGTGGGGAAGTCCCGCCTTTCCCTACCCCGGTAGAAGGCCGCCCGGGAAGGGCTTGGCCTGGGGTCCAGCAGGAGGACAGGGACCCCTTCGGGCACGCTCTCCAGGAGGGGCTTTAGGGCCTTCCACTCCGCCTCCCCCACCTCCCTAAGGTCCAGCATCGCCCCCCCGCCCCCGAAAAGCCCCGGGGCGAGGGCCTGGGCCAGGGCCTCCGGGGCGGGCTCGGTGAAGCGGGAAAGGCCCCTAAGCCTCGCCTCCTCCAAGAGGCTTCCCGCGCCAGGAAAGGGTCCCCGGTGAAGGCCACCACCATGGCCTAGAAGGCGCTCAGTCCGGTGATCTCCCGCCCCAGGACCAGGGTGTGGACGTCGTGGGTGCCTCGTAGGTGTAGACGGTCTCCAGGTTCAGCATGTGCGGATGGCGTGGTACTCCAGGGTGATGCCGCTTCCTCCCAGGATGTCCCGGGCCATGCGGGCGGCCTGAAGGGCCTTCCAGACGTTCTGCCGCTTGGCCAGGGAGACCTGGGCGGGCGTGAGCTTGCCCTCGTCCTTGAGCCGGGAAAGCTCCAGGCGAGGAGGAGGCCTTCCGTATGCCAGGCGAGCATCTCGGCGAGCTTGGCCTGGACGAGCTGCTTCTTGGCGATGGGCTCCCCGAAGGTGGAGCGGCTCTTGGCGAACTCCACCGCCTCGGTGTAGACCGCCTCCAGGGCGCCCAGGGCCCCCCAGGCGATGCCGAAACGGGCCTGGGTGAGGCAGGAGAGGGGGGCCTTGAGGCCCAGGGCCTTGGGGAGGCGCAAGGACTCGGGCACCCGCACCTCCTCCAGGACGAGCTCGCTGGTCACCGAGGCCCGCAGGCTCATCTTGTGCTTCACCTCCCGGGCCTGGAACCCCGGGGTGTCCGTGGGGACGATAAAGCCCAGGACCTGCCCCTCCTCGTCCTTGGCCCAGATCACGGCCAGATGGGCCAGGTTGCCGTTGGTGATCCACATCTTGGTGCCGTTTAGGACCCAGGTGTCCCCCTCGCGCCGGGCCCGGGTCTTCATGTTGCCGTAGGGGTCCGAGCCCCCGTCGGGCTCGGTGAGGCCGAAGCACCCCACCATCTCCCCGCGGGCAAGCCTTGGAGGAACTCCCGCTTTTGCTCCTCGCTCCCATAGGCGTAGATGGGGTACATCACCAGGGAGCTCTGCACGCTCACGAAGCTCCTTAGCCCCGAGTCCACCCGTTCCAGCTCGTAGGCGATGAGGCCGTAGGCGGCGCTCGTCACCCCCGCTCCCCCGTACTCGGGGGGAGGTGGGGCCCAGGAAGCCCAGCTCGGCGAATCTGGGGATGAGGTGGGTGGGGAAGACCCCTTCCTCCCACCATTCGCGGATGTGGGGCAGGGCCTCCTTCTCCAGGAAGCGGCGGGCGGCCTTCTGGATCTCCTTCTCCTCCGGGGTGAGGAGGTCCTCCAGGGCGTAGAAGTCCAGCATGCCCTAAGTTTAGAGCATCCCCGCCAGGAAGCCTTCTTCCCGGAGGGTGCGGATGAGGTCCATGACCGTGAGGGCCTGGGGGTCGTAGGCCACCAGGACCTGGGCGGGCCCCGTGGCCTGGACCTCGGCCACCCCTTCCAGGCGCCTCAGGGCCTTTAGGATCCGCTCCATCCCCTCGGGGGTGGGTTCGCCGCGGATGCCGATGAGCACGCGGTTCATACCCCTCCTATTCTAGGACGCCCCGGGTTTCGCCCCTTTGGCCCCGGCTTCCCAGGACCCGTACCGCAAGCACCAAAGGTCCAAGGGCGAAGCCCTCCGCCTTCAGGGCCTCCTCCAGGTCCTTGCGCCCGGGGTCCAGGTGGAGGGCCACCTCGTAGACCCCGGCGTCGTAGGCGCTTTTCACCACCGCCCGAAGGAGGCCCCTTAGGGCCTCGAGGGTTCTCCCCTCGATCCGGGTGAGGAGGACCGTGGTGGCCTCTCCCTGCCACACCGCCTGGGCCAGGGCGAAGCCCATGGGCTCTTCCCCTTCCTCGGCCAAAAAGGAGTGGCCCGTGCGGGCGAAGAAGCGAAGGGCGCCGAGGCTTACGGGCCTTGGGCCTGCCACCCGGTTCAGGGCCTCGAGGTCCAGCTCGGTGAAAGGGCGGAAGCGCATATCCCCATTATCCCCGGAAGCGGAAGCGAAGAGCCTCCAGAAGGAGAACCAGGGCCGCCAGGAGGGCTAGGAAGCGGCCCGCCCCCCCGGGGCTTCGGGGCAGGAAGCTCTCCTCGGGGGTGGGGAGGAGGGTCTCCTCGGGGGCGAGGAGCCCGGTGCGCACCTCCCGGTAGGGCTTGAGGAAGCGGTGGACCAGGAGGGGAAAGAGGGGCCGGTCCTGGATGGCCTCCAGGGGTGGGAGGTAGAGGCCGTCCGGGGCGGTGTAGAGGAGGC
>BBBN01000037.1 GCA_001311585.1 Thermus sp. JCM 17653 | reverse complement strand
AAGGAATGTGCTTTTCCAGCGGGGAGGTCTGGAGGCGGTAGCGGCGGTAGACCCTTTCCTTCTGCTCCTCCAGGGTGTTGACGTGGGGGGGAGAAGGCCTTCTAAGCCTAGGGCCCGGCGCTCCTCCTCGGTGAAGGCCGTGCCCTTGTTGAGAAGGGGGAGCCTTAGGAGGAGAAAGCCGGACACGTAGGGTTCCAGGTAGCGCTCGCCCTTCTCGTCCCGCTTGACGTCGTAATAGCGGCTAACCGGCATGGGCCTATTCTCCCACGGCCCAAGGGAGGGCGCCAGGGGAAAAATGACCCCCTACACGTTGAAGCCGAACATGCGCATCATGCGCTTGCCCTCCTCGGTCATCTTGGCGGGGGTCCAGGGCGGGGTCCAGACGAACTCCACGTTCACCCCCTGCACCCCGGGCAGGCGCATCACGGCCATCTCGGCGTCGGCCTTCACCACGTCCTGTGCCGGGCAGCCGATGGCGGTGAGGGTCATGGTGATGTCCACCACGCCGTTCTCGTGGACCTCCACGTCGTAGACCAGGCCCAGGTCCACGATGTTTACCGGGATCTCGGGGTCGTAGACCACCTTCAGGGCCTCGAGGACCTGCTCCTTGGTGGGCAACGCCGGGGCCGCTTCCTCCTTTCGCACCTCGTCCATGCCCCCAAGTATAGCCAAAGGCCCCGGGCCCCGCTCCCCTCCCGCCCACCTTTGGCGTATACTGGTCCCGGTTGGGGAGTAGCCCCAAACCGGCCTCCCGTCAGGACGGGCCTCGAGGCCCCGGGAGGCCGGGGACCCGGAGGGGTCCGGGCAAGACCACCGCTAAAGGCGGTGGCCTTTTCTTTTGGGAGGTAAGGCATGGAACTCACGGGCGCCCTTTCGGCCATCCTGACGCTTGTCGCCCTGGAGGTAATCCTCTCGGCGGACAACGCCCTCATCCTGGGGGTTATCGTCCAAAAGCTCCCCGCGCACCTGAGGCGAAAGGCCCTCTTCTACGGCATCCTGGGGGCGTACATCCTCCGGGGCCTCGCCCTCCTCTTCGCCGCCTTGGTCATCAAGCTCTGGTGGGTGCAGGCCCTGGGGGCGGCCTACCTCCTCTACATCGCCCTCAAGCACTTCCTGAGGC
Organism: Thermus sp. JCM 17653; assembly: GCA_001311585.1. Lineage (GTDB taxonomy): Bacteria > Deinococcota > Deinococci > Deinococcales > Thermaceae > Thermus. Next base: position 9,559 of record BBBN01000037.1, on the reverse strand, counting down.
TCGAGGAGGCCCACGCCCCCCCGCCCTTGGAGGTGAGCGCGGCCCAGTTCTGGAAGGTGGTGGCCCAGGTGGAGCTCATGGACCTGGCCTTCGCCGTGGACTCGGTGCTGGTGGCCGTGGCCGTTTCCGACAAGCTTTGGGTCATCTACACCGGGGTCTTCCTGGGGATCCTCGCCCTCAGGATGCTGGCGAGCCTCGTGGTCTCCCTTCTGGACCGCTACCCCCGGTTCAAGCACCTGGCCTACCTGGTGGTGGGCCTGGCCGGGGCGAAACTCGCCGTGGGGGGGTGGGACAAGCTCGCCAAGGAGGTCCTCCACCGCCCCGAGCTCGCCCTGGGGCTTAGCAAGGAGGCCTTTAGCCTCTTCCTCCTCGCCGTCCTCCTCCTAGGGAGCCTCTGGGCCACCCGCAAACCCGCCCCCGCATGAACGCCCTCGTCCTCCTCGCCCCCTTCATTGGGGGGTGCGCACCCTCACGCCCTTCCTCTTTGGGGCCTGGGGCTTCCCCTTTCCCCGCTTCCTATCCCTGGTGGCCCTAGGGAGCCTCCTTTGGACCCAGGGGCTTTTCCTTCTGGGCTACTTCCTGGGACAACACCTTCCCCTTTGGGCCATCCTCCTGGGGCTTCTCCTCCTCGGGGGGATTGGGCTTCTCCTCTCCCGGCGCCCCTCCTGCACCGGGTAGGGGTGGCATTACACGTACTTCTCCCCGCGGACAACCCAGACATTCTCCACGTAGGCGATGACGGCGTAATGGGGGAAGTACTCCTCCTGAAGTTTCTGCAGAATCCTCAGGGCCACCTCCTCGCTCACGATGGTCTCCAGGCGGATGTTCTGCCCCTCCCAGTCCACGCTCCTTATCCCCCGGGAACCCTCCCCCCGGGCCGGGGTGATGGTGTACCCCTTGGCCCCCAGGCGCTTGATCTCTTCCACCAGCCTCTTCTCCAGGAGGCTTTCCGCCACGATGGTGACCAGTTTCAGCGGCACCAGGTCCATACCTAACCTCCCCCAAAGACCGCCAGGGCGTGGTAGAGGGGGATCCCCAGGATCAGGTTAAAGGGGAAGGTGACGGCGAGGCTCGCCGTGAGGTACAAACTGGGGTTCGCCTCGGGAAGGGCGATGCGCACGGCGGCGGGGGCGGCGATGTAGCTACTGCTTGCCGCCATGGCCCCAAGCACCGTGGCCCCCCCTACCCCGAGGCCCGCAAGGAGGCCCAGGTACACCCCCAAGGCCCCGTGGAAAAGGGCGAGGCCCACCCCGAAGAGGACGAGGCGAAGGCCCACCTGCCGCAAGACGGAAAGCCTCGAGGCCGCCACCATCCCGAGGTCCAGGAGAAAGAGGGTAAGGGCACCCTGGAAGGGCTCCACGAAAAAGGCCTCCACCTTCTTCATCCCCTCCTCGCCCGAAAGGAGGCCGATGAAAAGCCCCCCGAGGAGGAGGACCACGCTTTTGCCGGTGAGGACCTCGTGCAAGGCCTCCCCCAGGCGCCCTTCCTTTCGCTTGGCGAGGAGGAGGGCCACCACGATCCCCGGGACCTCCAGGAGGGCCACCAGGGTGGGCATGAACCGGGAGGGGCCTCCCCCACGGCCTGGGCGAAGGTGAGGGCGGCGAGGAAGGTGACGGCGGAGACGGAGCCGTAGTGGGCCGCGAGGGCGGCCGCGTCCTCCCGTCCCACCCTAAGGAACCGCCGGGCGAGGAGGTAGGCGGGGAAAGGGCGGAAAAGCCCCAGGGCGAGGGTGAAGAGGGCGGGCAGGAGCACCACGGCCAAAGGCGTGTGGGAAAGCTCCACCCCGCCCTTGAAGCCGATGGCGAAGAGGAGGTAGATGGAAAGGGCGGTGTAGAGGGCCTCGGGGAAGGCGAGATCGCTCTTGAGCCACCGGGCTAAGGCCCCCAGGAAGAAGGCCAGGACCATGGGGGAAAGGAGGTTAAGGCGAAGAAGCTCCAAGGTGTCCATCCCCCTACCTTTACAACCCCAGGAGGGGCTTTTACAATCCGGTACGATGGCGCCGTTGGTAGGCCTCATCATGGTTCCCGCTCCGACTGGGAGACCATGCGCCACGCGGCGGAAACCCTCGAGGCCCTGGGCATCCCCTACGAGGTGCGCGTGGTCTCCGCCCACCGCACCCCGGACCTCATGGCGGAGTACGCCAAGACCGCCGAAGCGAGGGGGCTCCAGGTGATCATCGCCGGGGCCGGGGGGGCGGCCCACCTCCCCGGCATGACCGCGGCCCACACCGCCTTGCCCGTCCTGGGGGTGCCGGTGGAAAGCCGGGCCCTAAAGGGGCTGGACTCCCTCCTCTCCATCGTCCAGATGCCCGCTGGGGTCCCGGTGGGCACCCTGGCCATCGGGCGGGCGGGGGCGGTGAACGCCGCCCTGCTTGCCGCGAGCATCCTGGGCCTCAAATACCCCGAGGTGAGGGAGCGCCTCGAGGCCTACCGCAAGGCCCAAACCGAGGCCGTCCTCGCCCACCCCGACCCCAGGGAGGAGGCGTGATCGGGATTCTGGGCGGGGGGCAACTGGGGCGGATGCTGGCCCTCGCGGGCTATCCCCTGGGGCTTTCCTTTCGCTTTTTGGACCCCTCCCCCGAGGCCTGCGCCGGGCAGGTGGGGGAGCTTGTGGTGGGGGGCTTCCTGGACGAAGGGGCCCTCTCGCGCTTCGCCGAGGGGCTTGCCCTCGCCACCTACGAGTTTGAGAACGTCCCCGTGGAGGCGGCCCGCTTCCTGGCGGAGAGGCTTCCCCTTTATCCCCCGGCGAAGGCCCTGGAGGTGGCCCAGGACCGCCTCTCGGAGAAGCGCTTCTTCCAGGCCCTAGGCGTGCCCACCCCGGCCTTCCACCCCGTGGACGGGCCCAAGGACCTGGAAGAAGGCCTAGGGCGGGTGGGCCTTCCCGCCCTCCTCAAGACCAGGCGGGGCGGCTACGACGGTAAGGGGCAGGCCCTGGCGCGCACGGAGGAGGAGGCCCGGGAGGCCCTTCGGGCCCTGGGGGGCAAGGGGCTTCTCCTCGAGGGCTTCGTCCCCTTTGACCGGGAGGTCTCCCTCCTCGCCGTGCGGAGCCGGACGGGGGAGGTGGCCTTCTACCCCTGGTGGAAAACCGCCACCGGGGGGGGATCCTCCGCCTCTCCCTGGCCCCGGCCCCCGGGGCCTCCGGGGCCCTGCAGAGAAAGGCGGAGGCCTACGCCCAGAAAGCCCTCGAGGCCCTGGACTACGTGGGCGTCCTCGCCCTGGAGTTCTTCCAGCTGGGGGAGGAGCTCCTCTTCAACGAGATGGCCCCCCGGGTGCACAACTCCGGCCACTGGACCATTGAGGGAGCGGAGACGAGCCAGTTCCAAAACCACCTCCGGGCCCTCCTTGGCCTTCCCCTGGGGAGCACCGCCCCCCGGGGCTACAGCGCCATGGTCAACCTCATCGGGCATAGGCCCCCCTTCGCCGAGGTCTTGAAGGTAGAGGGAGCCCACCTCCACTGGTACGGCAAGGCGGTGCGCCCCGGGCGCAAGGTGGGGCACATCACCCTGAGGCGGGATGCTTCCCGGCCCTAGAAGAGGGGCTTTCCCGGCTTTCCCATCTGGTTCCCGGGTTGCCTGGTGAAGAGCATCCATGGGTTAAGTACCCCACCGCGGCTTTCGCCGCGGCGGGGGCCCCAAAAGGGCCTTCTCCTCACCCTGTTTCGGGTGTTCCATGTTGCGAAAACAACGTGCGGGCACTTAAAAAGGGGTATAATCCTCCCGCCCAAGGAGGTACGGCATGGACCGCACGGCCAGGCTAAGGGAAGTGATCCGAAAGGCCCAAGCCCACCCCGTCTACGCGGAGAAACTCCAGGGAATAGACCCGGAGAAGCTCACCCTAAAGGACCTCCCCTCCCTGCCCCTCACCACCCGGGAGGAGTGGGTGGCCTTCCTCAGGGAAAACCCCAGGCCCCCCGAAGGGGCGAGCCTCATGCACCTCACCCCAAGCCCTGCCCTGGCTGGATGCCCGAGTACCTTTCCCAAGAGGACCTGCGCTACCAGGCGGAGGCCCTGGCGGAGCACTACCGGAAGCTCGGGATCGTGGGCAAGAAGGTGCTGGTGGCCTTCAGCTACCACGTCTTCGCCGGGGGGTGGCTCTTCCACCAGGCCCTCTGGCGGGCGGGGAACATGGTCCTCCCCCACGGCCCCGGGGAGGCGGCCCGCATCGCCGAGATCGGCCGGCTCTACGGCTTTGACGTCCTGGTCACCAACCCCTCCTTCGCCCTGAAGGTGGGGCAGGCGGGAGGGCGCTTCCCCCTCCTTTTGGCGGGAGGGGAGCCCTTCACCTCGGTGCCGGGCTTCCGGGAGCGGGTGGAGGAGGCCCTGGGGGGCGTGGCCCTGGACGCCTACGGCACCAGCGAGCTGGGCATCGTGGCCGGGGAGCGGATGGAGAAGGACGGGCTCTGGGAGATCCCGGAGATGGCCCTTTTGGAGGTGCTGGACCCGGAGACCCTAAGCCCCGTGGCGGACGGGGAAAAGGGGGAGCTGGTGGTCACCGCCTTAAGCCGCACCCTCATGCCCATGGTGCGCTTCCGCACCGGGGACTTGGCCATCGCCGAAAGGCGGGAGGGCCTCACCGTGCTTCCCCGAGGGGTCTTCGGCCGCACGGACCAGATGGTGAAGGTGAAGGGGGTCAAGCTCTACCCCACGGAGCTCGCCCCTCTCCTGGCAGGCTTCGGCCTGGACCCCAAGGGGTTCCAGGTGGTGGTGGAGCGGAAGCTGGAGGGCACGGACAAGCTGGTGCTGCGCCTCAAGGCGGAAAAGGTCCCCCCCGGCCTCTTTGAGGCCATCCAGAAGGCCACGGGCCTCCGGGTGGACGAGGCCGAACTGGTGGAGAGCCTGGAAGGGGGGCTGGTGGTGGACCGGAGGTTCTAAGCGGCGGGGCCCCGGTCCAAAAGGCCCGCGGGGCTTCCGCACTTGGGCTTAGGCAAAGGGTTCACGCCAAAGGGGTATTAGGCCCCGGGCCGGGGCCTTGTTATGTTTCTCTCATCCTAGGGCGGTAAGCTTGGGGGCAAAGCCACGAGGCCCTTGCGGTATAGTGAGGGCAAAAGCCTTTACCTGGAAAGGGGGAAAGATGCGGTTTTTCGTGGTGGGCGATGTTTCCGTGGACCTGCTTTTCTTCGTGGAGCGCATACCCGAGCCCGGGGAGGAGCTCCCCGCCCGAAGGGCGCTCATGAAACCCGGAGGGCGGGAGGTACCCTGGCCGCCCAGTTGGCGAGCCTCGGCCACCGGGTCTTCCTGGCGGGCCGGGTGGGAAAGGACCCTTTCGCCGAGCTGGCCCTAAGCCGGGTGCGGGAGGTGGGGGTGGACCTCCGCCACCTCCAGGAGGACCCGGAGCACACCACGAGCTCCGTCCTCATCCTGGTGGTGCCCGGGGGGGAGAGGGCCATGGTGAGCGCCGAGGGAGCGAGCCGCCACCTGGACCCCTCCCTCTTCAAGCCCCGCTTCCTGGACCAGGCGGACGCCGTGGTCCTCTCCGCCTACGCCCTGGTGGGGGGGCCCTCCCGGAGCTATGCGGTGGAGGTCCTCGAGGCCGCCAGAAAGCGGGAGATGCCCATCTTCGCCGATCTGGGCACGGGGGCGGTGCGGGCGGCCGGGGGGGAACTCTTGAAGCACCTGAGGGGGGTCAGCTGGCTTCTGATGAACCAGAACGAGCTTTTGGCCCTCACGGGAGCCACCTCCCTTTCCGAGGGGGTGGAGCGGCTTCGGAAGGAAGGCTTCCACCGCCTGGCCATCAAGGTGGGGGCCATGGGGTCCATCGTGGTCACCCCCGAGGGAGAGGAGCTCTTGGAGCCCTTCCCCATGGAGGACATCGTGGACTCCACCGGGGCCGGGGACGCCTACACCGCCGCCTTCGTCCACGCCCTTCTGCAAGGGAAGAAGCCCCAGGAAGCGGGCCGCCTCGCCAACCTGGCGGGGGCCCTGGCCGCCACGGGCCTGGGGGCCCAGGGGCGGCTCGTCACCCTAGAGGACCTGGAAGTAGCGGCGGGCTAGGGCCAAAAAGGCCAGGCCCGCCCTCCCGCTCTTCTCGGGGTGGAACTGGGGAGCGAGGAGGTTTTCCTTGGCGAGGAGGGCGGTGAAGGGGGTGCCCTCGTACGCCCCCGTTCCCAGGGAGTGGGGGGTGAGGGGGCCGTAATAAGAGTTGGCGAAGTAGAAGTGGCGCCCCGTGAGGGGGGCGAAGGCCCCGCCGAACTCCAAGACGTTCCACCCCATCTGGGGGACCCGGCCTGCGGGAAAGCGCCGCACCTCCCCGGGAACGAGGCCAAGCCCCCTCACCCCCGGGGCCTCCTCGCTCCCCTCGTAGAGGACCTGCATCCCCACGCAGATCCCCAGGAAGGGAAGGCCCCTTTCCAGGTGGCGGAGGACCCGCTCCAGGAAACCGCTCCTCCGGAAGGCCCGCATCACCTGGCCGAAGTGGCCCTGCCCGGGGAGGACGAGGAGGTCCGCCTCCGGGTGGGCCTCGGGGTCGCGGAAACCGCCACCGAAAACCCCGCCGCCTCCAGGGCCTTGGCGGCACTCCTAAGGTTCCCCGAGCCGTAGTCAATGAGCAGCGCCTTCATCTTCACCCACCGCTTGAGCCCCCATGCCGGCGCAAGCCAGGATGGGGTCAAAGCACCCCCTTGGTGCTGGGAAGCCCCTCCCCGGTAATGCGGGTCGCCCGGTGGAGGGCCCGGGCCAAGGCCTTGAAGCCCGCCTCCACCACGTGGTGCGCCTCCCTTCCCGAAAGGAGCCTCAGGTGGAGGGTAAGCCTCCCGTGGTTCACCAGGCCCCGCAGGAACTCCCGCAGGTGGTAGTGGTTCACCCCCCCGGCCTCCCCCACCACGGGCCATTCCTCGGGGCGGTACTCCAGGTGGGGCCTCCCCGAAAGGTCCACCACGCAGAGCACCAGGGTCTCGTCCATGGGGGCGAAGGCCTCGGCGTACCGCTCCAGACCCGCCCCGTCCCCCAGGGCCTCCTTCAAGGCCATCCCCAGGGCGATGCCCACGTCCTCCACCAGGTGGTGCACGTCCACCTCGAGGTCCCCCCTGGCCTCCACCTCCAGGAGGAAGCGGCCGTGGCGCTGGAGCTGGAGGAGCATGTGGTCCAAGAAGGGCAGGCCCGTGCCCACCTTCCCCCCGGTGGGCCCGTCCAGGCCCAGGCGGAGCCGCACCCAGGTCTCCGCCGTGGCCCTTTCCACCAGGGCCTCACGCATAGGCCACCCCGAAGGCCGCCCTGAGGAAGGCGTCCATCTCCTCCCTCCGACCGACGGTCACCCGGAAGCACCCCTCTAGCCCCGGGTAGCGGTCCTGCCTGCGCACCAGGACGCCCTGGGAGAGGAGGTGGCGGAAGGCCTCCTCCGCGTCCGGGGTCCTCACGAGGAGGAAGTTGGCGCGGCTCGGGTAGGGGCGCCAGGTGGGGTGGCGGAGGAGCTCCTGGTAGACCCGCTCCCTTTGGCCCACCACCTCCTCCACCACCTTCTCCACGTAGCCCGGGTTTTCCAGGACCACCTCCAGGACGGCCCCGGTATGGGCGGGGAGGACGAAGGGGGGAAGCACCTCCCGCACCACCCCCGCCACCTCGGGAGAGGCCAGGAGGTAGCCCGCCCGGATACCTCCCAAGGAAAAGGCCTTGGAGAAGGTGCGAAGCAGGGCCACGTGGGGGTTTTCCTGGGCGAGGGGGCGGAAGTCCGTCCCGGCGAACTCCCGGTAGGCCTCGTCCACCACTAAAAGCCCCCCCACCTCCCTGGCCCTTTCCGCCAGGGCCCAGAGGGCCTCCTCCGGGAAGAGGGCCCCCGTGGGGGCGTGGGGGTTGGGGAGGAAGAGGACCCCGCCCCTAAAGGCGGCGAGAAGGGCCTCCAAGGGAAGGGCGAACCCCTCCTCCAGGGGCACCGCCCGGTAGGGCGTCCCCGCCACCTGGGCGGCGTGGGCGTAGTGGGGGAAGGAGGGCTTAAGGTCCAGGACCTCCTCCGCCGCCAGGCTCAGGGCGAGGATCAGGAGGTTGGAGCCGGGTGCGGGGACGATCCCCTCCTCGGGCCAGTCCAGAAGGGCGGAAAGCTTCTTCCGGAGGGCTTCCGCGTGGATCTCCGGGTAGCGGTTCCAGGGGATGGCCCTAAGGCGCCCCAGGGCCTCCTCCTTGAGCTCGCCGGGGAGGTCAAAGGGGCTTTCGTTCTGGTCCAGCTTCACCGGGGCCTCCTCCTTCTTGTAGGGGTAAGGGCTAAGGCCCCGGAGGTGCGCCTTGAAGGCCCGCATGCCCCGAGTATAGCGGTAAACTCAGGGCATGAACCGGGCCAAGGACTGGCTTCTCCAGGCGGAGAAGGACCTGGAGATGGCCGAGATCGCCCAAAACGCCGGGAGGCACGAGTGGGCCTGCTTCGCCGCCCAGCAAGCGGCCGAGAAGGCCGTCAAGGCCCTCCACCTCCACCTGGGCCAGGAGGCCTGGGGGCACCTCGTGGCCCGGCTCCTGAAGGAGCTTCCCCTTCAGGTTCCCCAGGAGCTGGTGGAAAAGGCCCGCTATCTGGATGGACTCTATATCCCTACCCGCTACCCCGACGCCTTCCCCGAGGGGCCTTCGGCGGAGCACTACGGACCCCTGCAGAGCGAGGAGGCCATAGGCTATGCCCGTGAGATCCTTGGGTTCGTCCGTGCTCAGATGGCCTAGCCGGGAAGAGGTGGAGGAGGCCCTGAAGGCCTGGCTTTCCCGCCACCCTATCCCCGGACTCGTGGCCGCAGGCTACTTCGGCTCCTACGCCCGGGGGGAGGCGGGGGTGGGGAGCGACCTGGACCTCCTCCTCCTGGTGGCGCACTCCCCCCTCCCCCCCTGGAAGCGCCCCCTGGAGCTTCCCCTAGAGGAGCTTCCCGTGCCCGCGGAGGCCCTGGTCTACACCCTCGAGGAGTGGAAAGGCCTGCCCCAAAGAAGCCCCCGCCTGGCCCGGGTCCTCTGGGAGGAAACCTGCTGGCTCCTGCCCCCTCCCTAGCGCCAAAGGACCACCCGTTCCAGGGGCAGGCGGTGGAAGGCGCTTCAGAAGTGGGTGTACCCCCTCCGGGAAAGGGGCGCCCCCGGAGGTAGACCCCTTCCCCCGCCACCACCCTCCCCGCCCGGAAGAGGGGAAGCCCTTGGGCTCGAGCCCGCCCCTCCACCCCGGCCGCCTCCTCAGGGGGGACCACCAAGACCGCCTCAAACTCCTCGCCCCCGTAGAGGACGAGCTCCAAAGCCTTTTCCTCGCTCCCTGCGAAGGCCAAAACATCTAGGTAGAGGGGGAGGCTTTCCAGCTCCACCCGCACCCCAAGCTCCGCAAGCTGCCACAGGGTCTCGGCCAGGCCATCGGAGGAGTCCAGGCTTCCCCGCAGGAGGCCGGCGAGGGCGAGGAGCCCGAGGCGCGGCAGGGGGTAGAAGGCGGCCCTTTGGATCTCGGGGAAACCCTCTAGAGAGCGCCCCTCGTAGTGGGCCCTTATGGCCGCCCCCGTCCTGCCCCACCGGTCCCCGGCCAGGTAGACCAGGTCCCCGGGGCGGGCCTTCCGGGGCAGGGGGGCCTCCGCCAGGGCGTAGCCGGAGACGGTGAGGGCCACCTCCCCCCCCCGGTTCGTG
>BBBN01000036.1 GCA_001311585.1 Thermus sp. JCM 17653 | reverse complement strand
CCTCTTCGGCCCCGTCCTCACCCTCCTCCTCCCTACCCCCCTGGGGGACCAGACCCTGGGCCTCCGCCTCACCCCCCTCACGGAAGGGGACGCCCGGGAGCTCCTGAGGCCCCTGGAGGGCCATGCCGACCCGGGGCTACCGGGAGATCGTCCTCCGGGTTTCCCGCCTGCTGGAGGAGTTCCCCCAGGTGGAAACCTTAGAGCTGGAGCTCCAAGGTCCCAGGGTGGCCCGCCACCTCCTGGTTCTGGCGGAGGGCGCATGGAGATCCTGAGCCCCAAGAACCCCCGGGTGAAGGCCTGGGCAGCCTGAAGGAGCGCAAGGAGCGGGAAAGGACGGGGCTTTTCCTGGTGGAGGGAAGGCGCGAGGTGGAAAGGGCCCTCGAGGCCGGGCTGGAGCCCGTGGCCCTGCTCCTCGGGCCCAAGGCGGGCCTGGAGGCCATCCCCTCGGGGAAGGCCGAGGTGGTGCGCCTGGGGGAGGCCGCTTTGGAGCGGGTATCCACCCGGGAGAACCCGGCCCAGGTCCTGGGGGTCTTCCGCATCCCCCGGAAGGACCTCTCCCGGGTGCGCCTTCCTCCCCATCCCCTGGTCCTGGTCCTTCTGGGCGTGGAAAAGCCGGGGAACCTAGGGGCCATCCTACGAAGCGCCGATGGGGCCGGGGCGGACCTCGTCCTGGTGGCCGAGGGGGTGGACCTCTTTAGCCCCCAGGTCATCCGCAACTCCACAGGGACGGTCTTCTCCCTCCCCGTCTTCCCCCTCCCCCAAGAAGAGGCGGCCCGCCTCCTGGAGGAGAGGGGCCTCTTCCTGGTGGCCGCTACCCCTCAAGGGGAGAAGGTCTACTGGGAGGAGGACTACCGCAAGGGGGTGGCCTTCCTCCTGGGCGCAGAGGACGAGGGCCTTCCCCCAGGGTGGCTGGCCCGGGCCCACGCCCGGGTGCGCGTCCCCATGCGGGGGGTGGCGGACAGCCTCAACGTCTCCGTCACCGCCGCCCTCCTCCTCTACGAGGCCCTGCGCCAGCGCTCCTTATAAGGGTCCCCTCAACCCCCTTGACAAAGGCCCACCCGGGCAGAATAATGACCCTTGGTTGACACTCTCGCCCTTGAAGCGTCAAAGGAGGGAGTGCATATGGCTGCGGAGGTGAAGACGGTGATCAAGCCCCTAGGCGACCGGGTCGTGGTGAAGCGGATCGAAGAGGAGCCCAAGACCAAGGGCGGCATCGTCCTGCCGGACACCGCCAAGGAGAAGCCCCAGAAGGGCAAGGTGATCGCGGTGGGCACGGGCCGCGTCTTGGAGAACGGCCAGAAGGTGCCCCTCGAGGTCAAGGAGGGGGACATCGTGGTCTTCGCCAAGTACGGCGGCACCGAGATCGAGATCGACGGCGAGGAGTACGTGATCCTCTCCGAGCGCGACCTTTTGGCGGTCCTGCAGTAAGGAGGTGAACCATGGCGAAGATCCTGGTATTTGACGAGGCGGCCCGTCGGGCGCTGGAACGCGGCGTGAACGCGGTGGCCGATGCGGTGAAGGTGACCCTTGGCCCCCGGGGCCGGAACGTGGTCCTGGAGAAGAAGTTCGGCTCTCCCACCATCACCAAGGACGGGGTGACGGTGGCCAAGGAGATTGAGCTGGAGAACCACCTGGAGAACATCGGGGCCCAGCTCCTCAAGGAGGTGGCCTCCAAGACCAACGATGTGGCCGGGGACGGGACCACCACCGCCACCGTATTGGCCCAGGCCATCGTGCGGGAGGGCCTGAAGAACGTGGCCGCCGGGGCCAACCCCCTCGCCCTAAAGCGGGGCATCGAGAAGGCGGTGGAGGCCGCGGTGGAGAAGATCAAGGCCCTGGCCATCCCCGTGGAGGACCGGAAGGCCATCGAGGAGGTGGCCACCATCTCCGCCAACGACCCCGACGTCGGCAAGCTCATCGCCGACGCCATGGAGAAGGTGGGGAAGGAGGGGATCATCACCGTTGAGGAGTCCAAGAGCCTGGAGACCGAGCTGAAGTTCGTGGAGGGGTACCAGTTTGACAAGGGGTACATCTCCCCCTACTTCGTCACCAACCCCGAGGCCATGGAGGCGGTCCTGGAGGACGCCTTCATCCTCATCGTGGAGAAGAAGGTCTCCAACGTGCGTGAACTCCTCCCCATCCTGGAGCAGGTGGCCCAGACCGGCAAGCCCCTCCTCCTCATCGCCGAGGACGTGGAGGGCGAGGCCCTCGCCACCCTGGTGGTGAACAAGCTCCGGGGCACCCTGAACGTGGCCGCGGTGAAGGCCCCCGGCTTCGGTGACCGCCGCAAGGAGATGCTCAAGGACATCGCGGCCGTCACCGGCGGCACCGTGATCTCCGAGGAGCTCGGCTTCAAGCTGGAGAACGCCACCCTCTCCATGCTGGGCCGGGCCGAGCGGGTGCGCATCACCAAGGACGAGACCACCATCGTGGGCGGCAAGGGCAAGAAGGAGGACATCGAGGCCCGGATCAACGGCATCAAGAAGGAGCTGGAGACCACCGACAGCGAGTACGCCAAGGAGAAGCTCCAGGAGCGCCTGGCCAAGCTGGCGGGCGGGGTGGCCGTGATCCGGGTGGGCGCCGCCACCGAGACCGAGCTCAAGGAGAAGAAGCACCGCTTTGAGGACGCCTTGAACGCCACCCGGGCGGCGGTGGAAGAGGGCATCGTCCCGGGCGGCGGCGTGGCCCTGCTTCGGGCCATCAGCGCCGTGGAGGAGCTCTTCGCCAAGCTGGAAGGGGATGAGGCCACTGGGGCCAAGATCGTCCGCCGCGCCCTGGAGGAGCCCGCCCGCCAGATCGCTGAAAACGCCGGCTACGAGGCTCCGTGGTGGTGCAGCGCATCCTTTCCGAAACCAAGAACCTCCGCCTGGGCTTCAACGCCGCCACCGGGGAGTACGTGGACATGGTGGAGGCCGGGATCGTGGACCCCGCCAAGGTGACCCGCTCCGCCCTGCAGAACGCCTCCTCCATCGGCGCCCTCATCCTCACCACCGAGGCGGTGGTGGCCGAGAAGCCCGAGAAGAAGGAGTCCACCCCCGCTCCCGCGGGCGCCGGGGACATGGACTTCTAATACCACCCCACGCTGGCGTAGGCCAGCGTGGGGGCCCCGGTACCATGCCTGGGCTTGGACAAAGGGTTCACGTATAGGCCGCTCGAGGCCAGGGGGCCGGGCAAGCCCGGCCCCCTTTTATACCACCCCATGCTGGCCCAAGCCAGCCTGGGGGCCCCGGTCCAAAAGGCCCGCAGGGCTTCCGCACTCGGGCTTAGGCGAAAGATTCACGCCAAAGGGGTATTACGCACCTCCGTTTCGCAGCGTGGGCGCCCGAACCTGGGCCAGGAGAAGGCCCTCTTGGGGCCCCCACCGCGGTGGGGTACTTCGGGCCCTAAAAGGGCACCGCCTCTTCCCTCCCTCCTCCATTCCCCCCTTCCAGGAAGGCCTCCCGGTCGGCAGGAGGTAGGCCCGGAACCCCTCGGCCTCGAGGCCCCCAAGGCGCCCTCCCCCACCCGGGCCTCCCGGAGGGCGAAAAGGGCCTCCCCAAAGGGACCCTGGACCCGCACGTAGAGGGGCAGGGGCCCGGGGTGCTCGTCCAGGAGGCTCTTGAGGAGGGCCACCCCCTTTTCGTCCAAGAGGGCGTGGTCCACCTCCACCTCCAAGGCCCTAGGGGCCTCCGCCACCTCCTCGTAGGTCCACACCGCCTGGGCGATGACCCGAAGCCCGCCTTCCTCCCGCTCCACCTCGGCCAGGACCAGGAGGGGGGTGTCCTCCTTGAGCTTGGGGGAGCACCCCCTCGTAGGCCCGGCCAAAGGCCACCGCCTCCAGCGCCCCGGTCTCGTCGGAGAGGGTGAAGCGGGCCATCATGCCCCCCGAGCGGGTGGGTTTGCGCACCACGTCCTCCACCATCCCCGCCAGGAGGACCCGGGAACGGGGAGGAAGCCCCCGGACGAAGTCTTCCAGCTCCTCCAGGGTGCAGCTCGCCGCCTCCCTCAGGCCCGGGTAGCGGAGCACGGGATGGCCGGAAACGTAGATGCCCAAGGCCTCCTTCTCGTAGCGGAGCCGGGTGATCTCGTCCAGAGGCTCCGCCTCCAGGAGGGGCGGCTCCTCCACCTCGGCGAAAAGCCCCCACATCCCCGAGCGCTCCCGTTCCCGGACCCCCGCGGCCCAGCGGAGCAAGGGGTCCAAGGAGGCGAGGAGCCGGGCCCGGTCCCCGAAGGCGTCCATGGCCCCCGCCTTGATGAGGGACTCCAGGGTGCGCTTGTTCACCACCTTTTCGTCCAGGCGCTTGAGGAAGTCCCCAAGGCTCTTAAAGGGGCCGCCCCGCTCCCGCTCCTCGAGGATGGCCAAGGCGCCCCCTCCCCCACGTTCTTCACCGCCGAAAGCCCAAAGAGGATCTCCTCCCCCACCACCTTGAAGTCAAAGCCCGAGCGGTTGATGTCGGGAGGAAGGACCTCTATGCCCATGGCCCGGGCGTCCCGGATGTACTCCGCCACCTTGTCGGAATCCTGCCGCTCCACGGAGAGGAGGGCGGCCATGAACTCCACGGGGTAGTGGGCCTTCACATAGGCGGTCTGGTAGGAGAGGAGGCTGTAGGCCGCTGCATGGCTCTTGTTGAAGCCATAGTTGGCGAAGGCTCCAGCATGTCAAAGAGGCGGTTCGCTTCCTCCTCGGGCACACCCCTTTCCTTGGCCCCCCGGACGAAGCGCTCCCGGTGCTTCTGCATCTCCTCCAGCTTCTTCTTCCCCATGGCCCGGCGCAGAAGGTCCGCCTCCCCCAGGGAGTACCCCGCCACGGCCGAGGCGATCTGCATGATCTGCTCCTGGTAGACGGGGATGCCATAGGTCTCGTCCAGGATGGGCCTCAGGTACTTCTCGGCGTGGGGGAACTCGCCGTAGCTCACGGGCTCCAGCCCGTGGTGGCGGCGGATGTAGGTGGGAATGTGCTCCATGGGGCCCGGGCGGTAGAGGGAGACCAGGGCGATGATGTCCTCCACGCGCCGGGGCTTTAGCCCCCGCACCGTGGCCGTCATCCCTCCCGACTCCAGTTGGAAGACCCCCTTGGTCTCCCCGCGGGAAAGGAGGGCGAAGGTCTTGGGGTCGTCCAGAGGGAGGGCGTCGTAGTCCAGCTCCACCCCCCGGGACTCCTTGACGATGCGCTTGGCCTCGTCCAGGAAGGTGAGGGTGCGGAGGCCCAGGAAGTCCATCTTCAAAAGCCCCAAGGCCTCCACCGCCCCCATGTCGTACTGGGTCACGGGCCGCCCCTCCTGGTCCCGCATGAGGGGGACGAGGTCCGTGAGGGGCTCGGCGGCGATCACCACCCCGGCGGCGTGGACGGAGGCGTGGCGGTTCAGGCCCTCCAGGCGCATGGCCACCTCGAGGACCTCCCGCACCTTGGGGTCCTTCTCCATCTCCGCCCTAAGCTCCGGCACCGCCTGAATCGCCTCCTGCAAGGGCTTGGGCTTGCCGAACTGCACGGGGATGAGCTTGGCCAGCTCCTCCGCCTTCTTGTGGGGGATGCCGTAGACCCGGGCCACGTCCTTGAGGGCGGCCTTGGAGGCAAGGCTCCCCAGGGTGCCGATCTGGGCCACCTTGTCCTCGCCGTAGCGCTCCCGCACGTACTGGATCACCCGGTCCCTTTCCCGGTCGGAGAAGTCGGTGTCGATGTCGGGCATGGAGACCCGCTCCGGGTTCAGGAAGCGCTCAAAGAGGAGGCCGAAGCGCAGGGGGTCGATGTTGGTGATCCCCACGGCGTAGGCCACCAGGCTCCCGGCGGCGCTTCCCCTGCCGGGCCCCACGGAGACGCCGTTTTTCCGGGCCCAGTTGATGTAGTCCTGCACGATGAGGAAGTAGCCGGGAAAGCCCATGCGCTCTATCACGGAAAGCTCGTAGAGGGCCCGGTGGAGGATGGCCTCCGCCCCCCACTCCCGCACCCCTTCCAAGGGGGGAAGCCCGGCCCTCAGACCCGCCCAGGCCCCCTCCTCCACCTGGGCCAAGGCCTCGGCCAAGGCCTCCCCGTCCCCGTGGGGCGGGAGCTTCCCGAGCCTCCGGAAGACCTCCCGGTAGAAGCCCTCGGTGATGCGGTCCGGGTAGCGGCGGAGGAGGCCCTTGAAGGTGAGCTCCCTGAGGTACTGGGCCTCGGTCCGCCCCTCGGGGAGGGGGAAGCGGGGAATGCGGTAGACCATCCGGTCCCCGATGGGGAGGTCCACGTTGCAGAGGCGGGCGATCTCCACGGTGTTGTCAAAGGGCTCGTCCCCCCACTCCTCCTCGGGGAGCACGGCCCGCATCTCCTCGGGGGTCTTCACGTAGAACTCGTCGCAGGGGAAGCGCCAGCGCTCGGGGTCGTCCAGGGTGCTCTTGGACTGGATGGCGAGGAGGACCTCGTGGGCGCGGGCGTCCTCCTTCCTCACGTAGTGGCCGTCGTTGGTGGCCACCATCCCCAGGCCGTACTTTTTGGCGAACTCCTTCAGGACCTCGTTGACCTTCTTTTGCTCAGGGAGGCCGTGGTTCTGGATCTCGATGAAGAAGCGGTCCTTGAAGATGGAGAGGTACTCCTCTAGCCGGGCCTCCGCCAGGTCCAGGCGGTCCTGGAGGATGAACTGGGGGATCTCCGCCCCGAGGCACCCGGAGAGGGCGATGAGGCCCTCGGCGTGCTCGCGCAGGATCTCCCGGTCAATGCGGGGCTTCTCGTAAAAGCCCTCCAGATAAGCCCGGCTCGCCAGGCGCACCAGGTTCTGGTACCCCGTGAAGTCCTTGGCGAGGAGGGTGAGGTGGAAGTAGCCCCCGTCCAAGCCCTTGCCCCGCTTGCGGTCAAAGCGGCTTTCCGCGGCCACGTAGGCCTCGTAGCCCAGGATGGGCTTGATGCCCATGGCCGTGGCCTTCTTGTAGAACTCCACGGCCCCGAAGAGGTTGCCGTGGTCGGTCATGGCCAAGGCGGGGTCCTCGGGGGTGGTCTCCTTGACCCACTTAAGGAGGTCGGAAAGCTTGGCCGCCCCGTCCAGGAGGGAGAACTGGGTGTGCTGGTGGAGGTGGGCGAAGCGGAGCTTGCGGCCCATGGCCCCCAGTTTACCTTGCGGGAAGGGACCGGGGCGGGTAAACTAACGCATGGAATGATGCGTCGCAAACGCACCCTGGCCGAGGGGTTTCAGGGGGCTTTCTGTACCGAAGACAAAAGGCTCTACCGAAGCGCCCTCGAGGGCCAGGTCCAAGGCCTCCTCCCCGGCGTTTCCCTTCACCTTTTGGAAGCATGACCCTGGGTGAGCTTCGGGAAGAGGTCTGGAACGCCCTGGCCCGCTACGACCTCGCCCTCCACCCCACGCCCCCCCACGGCCACCACCCCAACTTCCTGGGGGCGAGGCGGGCGGCGGAACGGCTTTTGCAGACCCCCGAGTTCCAAAGGGCCAGGCGGGTCCTGGCGGGGATGGACGCGTCTTAAAGCCCCTAAGGGAGGAGGCGCTTCGCCAAGGGAAGGAACTCCTCCTTCCCCACCCCGACCGGCCAGGGGAGTTTCTGCTCCTAAAGGACCTGGACCCCAGGAGGCTCAAGCGGGTGCGGGAGGCCTACCGCTTCGGGGCCCGGGTGGGCCTGGAAGGCCTCCCCATAGACCTGGTGCTCATCGGGGCGGTGGCCGTGGACGAGGAGGGGGGCTGGGTGGGAAAAGGCTACGGTTTCCCCCAGGAGTGGCTAAGGGTGGAGGCCCCCTTCGCCACCCTGGCCCACCCGGTGATGGTCTACCCCAGGCTTCCCGTGGAGCCCGAGCGCGGGTGGACCTCATCGCCACCCCTCAGAGGCTCCTCCGGTTTCTCTAGAGGCGAACTCCTGGAGGAGGCCCTCGAGGTCCAAGGCTTCCCGCGGCCCCTGGGCGGGGTAAACCTCGGGGTAGCGGGGCAGGTAGGCCCTAAGCCGCTCCTCAAAGGTGGGCACCTCCGCCTTCCAGAAGACCCCCACCGGGATCCGCTCCCCCCACTCCAGGGCCCTCTCTTGGAAAAGTGCCATCTTACGCTCCAGTTCCTCTGGGGGGAGCTTCGGGCACGTGGGGGTCATAGCCCTCTTCCTGGAGCTTGTAAAGCCTGGGAGCGAACCACTCCTTGGTGTGCAGGTCGTTGTAGGTGGGGCAGGGCTGGAGGACGTGGAGGAAAGCCAGGCCCTTGTGCTCGAGGCCCTCCTTGATGAGCTCCTTTAGACCCCTCACGTCGTAGGCGTAGCCCCGGGCGATCCAGGTGTATCCTGCGGAGAAGGCCAAGAGCAGGGGGTTGAGGCGGCTTTGGGGGTTGGGTCTGGGAAGGCTTTTGGTCTTCTCCCCCAGGCCCAAGGTAGGCCCCGCCTGGCCCTTGGTGAGGCCGTAGACCTCGTTGTCGTAGAGGATGTAGAGCATATCCACGTTCCTGCGCCCTGCGGCCACGAAGTGCCCCGCCCCGATGCCCAGGCCGTCCCCGTCCCCGCCCACGACCACCACGGTGAGGTGAGGGTGGGCCAGCTTGGCTCCCTGGGCCACGGGGAGCACCCGGCCGTGGAGGGTGTGGACCCCGTAGACGTTGAGGTAGTGGGGGGTCTTGGCCGAGCAGCCGATGCCCGAAAAGACCACCGTCTGGCTGGGATCCCGCTTCAGCTCGAAGAGGGCCATCTGGAGCGCGGAGAGGATGCCGTAGTCCCCGCACCCCGGGCACCAGTCGGGCTGCTTTTCCGCCTTGTAGTCCGCAAGCTTGAGCTCCAACATCCTAGACTCCCTTCCTAAGCACGAGCCTTTCCGGGGCCTGGCCCTTCTTCACCGCCTTCAGGGCTTCCACGGCCTCGTCCAGGGTGATGGGCCGGCCGTTGTACTTCACCACCCGATGGTGGACCCGCTTCAGGGTTTCCTGCTGCACCAGGTCGGCGAGCTGCCCCGAGTAGTTGTGCTCCACCGTCACCAGGGTCTTCCCTTCCAGGAGGTGGGCGATCTTGGGGAAGGGCCAGAGGAGGCGGAGGTGGAGGTATCCTACCCCAGGAAGGTGGTCCAGGGCCTCCAGGAGGGTGCCCTTCACCGTCCCCCAGCCCAGGACCAGCACCTCCCCGTCCCGGAAGAGGGTGTACTGGTCGGAGAGGGGGATCTCCTTGCGGGCGAGCTCCAGCTTCCCCATGCGTTTTTCCATCTGGAGCTCCCGCAGCTCCACGTCCTCGGTGATGTGGCCCAGGGGGTCGTGCTCGTCGGAGGTCATCCAGTAGAAGCCCCCAGGGGTGCCGAGGGGGATGAAGGGGGAAAGGCCGTCCTCCCCCGGGGCGTAGCGCTCATAAGGCCCGAAGCCTCCCGGGGAGGGAGGCGCTTCTCCCCGTCCAGGGAAAGCGCCTTCAGGGCCTCCTTGGGCAGGCTTTGGGCCAGGGAGGCCAGGAACTTGTCCATGAGGTGGACCACCACCGTCTGGTAGCGCCAGGCCCAGGCGAGGGCCTTCTGGGCGTCCAAAAAGGCGTCCAGAACATCCCCCGAGGCCAGGACGAGCCTGGGGTACTCCCCGTGCCCGCCCCTTATGGCGAACATCAGGTCCCCCTGCTCCGTGCGGGTGGGAAGCCCGGTGCTGGGCCCTCCCCGCTGGTAGAGGGTCACCACCAAGGGGGCCTCCACCATCCCGGCAAAGCCATCCCCTCGGCCATAAGGCTGAAGCCGGGGCCGCTGGTGGCGGTGGCGGCCTGCGCCCGTGAGGCCGCCCCGATGGCCATGGTCACGGCGGCGATCTCGTCCTCGGTCTGCACCACGGCCACATCGGCCCCCCGGAAAGCGGTGTGGGCCTCGAGGTAGACGCTCTCGTCCGTGGCCGGCTGATGGGTAGTAGGTCTGGAAGCGGAGCCCCCCGGCGAGCTTGCCCAGGGCGGCCGCCTGGGCCCCGGTGAGGTAGACCCGTCCCGGCTCGTAGCCGTTCGCCTTTAGGTTCAGGGAAAGCCTCGGAACCTCCTCTTTGTAGACCGCCTCGGCCACCTTTTGGTTGAGCTCCAAGACTTTTCCCCTAAACTGCAGGGCCAGGGCCTCCAAAAGGGGCTCCAGGGGATAGCCCAGGAAGTGGAGACTGGCGGCCACGGCGATGGTGTTCAAGGTGCGCCGGGCTTGCAGGGAGGGGACCCCGAGCTCGGCCCCGATGCGGTCCGCCACCTCCTCGTAGGGGTACGGGAGGGGCTGGACCCCTGCTTCCACGTAGGCCTGGAGGACCTCCTTGAGGCCCGGATCGGTTTTGCCGAAGCGCCGGGAAAGGGCCTCCGCCACCCGGTGGTCCAGCATGGGGAGCTTGTGGACCGTGAGGTCCAAGACCTTGGGGTCGTAGAGGAGCACCCCCCCCTCCCGTACCTCCCCCAGGTGGCGGGCCAGGGTCTCCCCGTCCAGGGCCACCAAAAAGTCCACCTTCTCCCGGAAGGCCTGGACCGGTTTTCGCGAGAGCCGCACGTCCAGGTAGGAGTGCCGACCCATGATGTTGGAGTGGTACTCCCGCTTGGTGGCCACCCACCACCCGCCCTTGCCCATGGCCCGGGCGAAGAGGGTGGCCGCCGTCTCTATCCCGCCCCCTTGGGGGCCGCCCACGCGCCAGGTGAAGTCATCCATAACCCCTCCTTCGCTCTCCGATACCCTACTCCTTATGGGGCGGGGTTGACTAGGGGCGTTTGTACAGGGCTACTCCTCCTGGTCGGCCCGGTGCAGCCTACGCCCCCAGAGGCTTCGGGGCGCGTGGTGCTCCAGGACCAAGGCCCTGACCTCGGGATCCCCGATGCGCTCTGCGGCGTAAAGGGGGTGGTGCCGGCGCACCTGAAAGGCGCCCATAAGCCCCCGGCGCAAAGGGTAAGGGGGCACGGGCGGGGCATAGAGCCCGGTGAGGACCCGCTCCAAGGGGCGGTAGGGCCTCAAGGCCTTCCCGGCATCGTGGAGGAGGGCAGCCCGCACGGCG
>BBBN01000035.1 GCA_001311585.1 Thermus sp. JCM 17653 | reverse complement strand
CCAAGGAAAACCCACCTGGCCTCCCAGGGGGGTTCCCCAAGAGGGCGGGGTGGGGGGCTTGGGGGAGAGCCTTGTCCCATTCGGGCATCAGGTACAGGAGGGGGGTATATAGACGCCGAAGGTGGGCCGGGCAACGCCCTTTCCCAGGGGAAGGGTGTATGATAACCCCGGCAAGGAGGTGCCATGTACCGGGGAAGAGAAGGGCAGTGGGCGTTTTACCTGCACCGGATATCGGGCCTGGGCATCCTGGTCTTCCTCATGCTCCACGTGGCCAACATCGCCAGCGCCATGTGGGGTCCCGAGGTGTCCAACGCCTCATGAAGTTCTACCACCAGCGTGTTTCAGGTGGGCCTCCTCCTCCTCATCGCCGGGGTGCTCTACCACGGGTTCAACGGGCTACGGATCATCCTCATGGACTTCACCTCCTGGGGCGTGCGCTACCAGAGGCAGCTGTGGTATGCGGTTTGGGCCCTTTTCGTGGTCTTCTACCTGCCTTCCTGATCAAGATCGGGGGCGGGATTCTGGGAGGCGGCCATGGCGATTAAGTCCAAGCGGTACCAGGAGGCGAGGCTCGAGGCCAGCACCAACCTGGAGCTCTACTGGTGGGTCTTCATGCGCATCAGCGGGGTGGTGCTGGTCTTCCTCCTCATCGGCCACATGTGGATGAACGCCGTTCTTACCGACCTCAACTCCATCAACTACGATTACGTGGCCAAGAGACTTTCCCAGACCACCTGGAAACTCTACGATCTCCTGATCCTGGCCCTGGGCCTTCTCCACGGGGCCAACGGCCTTCGCTACGTGCTGGACGACTGGGTGCGGGATCCCATGAAGCGCTTCTGGACCAAGGCGGTGCTCTACAGCCTCATCGCCTTTTTGTTCCTCTTGGGAAGCCTCTCCCTTCTGAACCACGACTTCGGGGTGAACTAGTATGGCGCACAGGCACGAGGTCATCGTGGTGGGTGCGGGCGGGGCGGGCCTCACGGCCGCCCTCTACGCGGCCAAGGAAGGCGCGGACGTGGCGGTGGTCTCCAAGCTTTACCCCACGCGAAGCCACACGGGGGCGGCCCAGGGCGGGATAGGGGCCGCCCTAGGCAACGTGGAGGAGGACCACTGGGAATGGCACATGTTTGACACGGTCAAGGGGGGGGATTACCTCACCGACCAGGACGCCGCCGAGGTCTTCGCCAAGGAGGTCATCGAGGCGGTGATCGAGCTGGAGCACATGGGCCTCCCCTTTGACCGGCTCCCCAACGGCAAGATTGCCCAGCGCCGCTTCGGGGGGCACACCAAGGACTGGGGGAAGGCCCCGGTGCACCGGGCGGCCCACGCTGCCGACCGCACCGGGCACATGATCCTCCAGACCCTCTACCAGCAGTGCGTGAAACACAACATCACCTTCTACAACGAGTTCCACGTCACCGACGTCATCCTCGAGGACGGGGTGGCCAAGGGCCTGGTGGCTCTGGAGCTGGCCACCGGGGAGCTCCACCTCTTTGAGGCCAAGGCCATCGTCATCGCCTCGGGGGGCTTTGGCCGCATCTACAAGGTGACCTCCAACGCCTACACCCTCACCGGGGACCTGCAGGCCATCCTCTACCGCAAGGGGCTTCCCCTGGAGGACATGGAGTTTTACCAGTTCCACCCCACGGGGCTTTACCCCTTGGGCATCCTCCTCACCGAGGGGGCCCGGGGCGAGGGAGGAATCTTGAGGAACGCCTTGGGCGAGCGCTTCATGGAGCGCTACGCCCCCACCATCAAGGACCTGGCCCCAAGGGACATGGTCTCCCGGGCCATGTACCTGGAGGTGCGGGAGGGGAGGGGTGTGGGCCCCAAGAAGGACCACGTCCTTTTGGACCTCACCCACCTGCCCCCCGAGGTCATAGAGAAGAAGCTTCCCGACATCACCGAGTTCAGCCGCATCTACCTGGGGGTGGACCCCCTGAAGGAGCCCGTGCCGGTGATGCCCACCGCCCACTACGCCATGGGGGGGATCCCCACCACCCTCTGGGGCCAGGTGATCAAGGACGAGCAGAACACCGTGGTCCCCGGGCTTTACGCCGCCGGGGAAGCGGCCTGCGTGAGCCTCCACGGGGCGAACCGCCTGGGGACGAACTCCTTGGGGGACCTGGTGGTCTTCGGGCGCCGGGCCGGTATCCACGCCGCCCGCTTCGCCAAGGACGCCGATTACCACGAGCTCACCGAGGAGCATCTTGGGGAGAGCCGGGAGCGTATAGAGCGCATCAAGAACTCCACCGGCAAGGAGAAGGTGGCGGCGCTAAGGGCCGAGCTCCAGCAGTCCATGATGGACCACGCCTCCGTCTTCCGCACCGGGGAGCTCTTAAGGAAGCAGGTGGAAATCCTCAAGGAGCTCATGGACCGCTACCGGCGGATTTCCATTGACGACAAGGGGGACGCCTACAACACCGAGCTCGTGGAGGCCCTGGAGCTCGGGTACCTCCTCGAGGTCTCCGAGGCTTGGTGCACTCCGCCCTGAACCGCACCGAGTCCCGCGGGGCCCACGCCCGGGAGGACTACCCCGAGCGGGACGACCAGAACTGGCTCAAGCACACCCTGGCCTACAAGGTGGAAGACGGCAAGGTGGCCTTCCGCTACAAGCCCGTGGTCCTGGGCCGCTTTGAGCCCAAGGCCCGCACCTACTAGGAGGGAGGCATGCAGGTTACCCTGAAGATCCTCCGTTTTGACCCCCAAAAGGACTCCAGGCCCCGCTGGCAGACCTATCAGGTGGAGGCCGAGCCCTGGGACCGGGTCTTGGACCTTCTGCACAAGGTGAAGTGGGACCAGGACGGCACCCTGCCTTCCGGCGGAGTTGCGGCCACGGCATCTGCGGCTCCGACGCCATGCTCATCAACGGGAAAAACCGCCTGGCCTGCAAGACCCTGGTGAAGGAGCTGGGGAGCGTCATCACCGTGGAGCCCATCCGGGGCCTCCCCGTGGAGAAGGACCTCATCGTGGACATGGAGCCCTTCTTCGCCGCTTACCGGGCGGTGAAGCCCTACCTCATCAACGACGAGCCCCCGCCCCAGCGGGAAAGGCTCCAGTCCCCCGAGGAAAGGGAGCGGTTTGACCACGGCACCAAGTGCATCCTCTGCGCCAGTTGCACCACCAGTTGCCCCGTCTTCTGGGTGAACGGCGCTATCTGGGCCCTGCGGCCATCGTCCAGGCTCACCGTTTCCTCTTTGACTCCCGGGACCGGGGCAAGAGGGAGCGTTTCAAGGCCTTGGGCTCGGGGAGCGGGGTATGGCGGTGCCGCACCGCTTACAACTGCACCGAGGCCTGCCCCCGGGAAATCCCCGTGACCCAGCTCATTGAGGAGGTCAAGCGGGCGATCCTCATGGACCGCTTCTAAGGGCGCTAAGGGGCGCGCCCCGGGCTTCCCGGGGCGCTTTCTTTAGGGCGTGAGCCGGTGCGGTCCCGGGGGAAGGCGCGGGCGTAGCGCACGTTGGGAAGGCCCAAAAGCTTCTGGGTGAGGCGCTCGGCCCCGATGGCAAACCCTCCGTGGGGGGGCATGCCGTACTTGAAGACCTCCAGGTACCCCTGGAAGGCCATGGGGTCCATGCCCTTGGCCTTTAGGCTTTCCAGGAGATCCTCGTAGCGGTGGATGCGCTGGCCCCCCGAGGTGATCTCCAGGCCGCGGAAGAGCAGGTCAAAGCTCCTCGTGGTGCCGTCCGCCTCGGGGTAGGTGTAGAAGGGGCGGACCGAACGGGGGTAGCGGGTGACGAAGAGCCAGTCCGAGCCCCAGCGTTCCTTGGCGTACTCCCCGAGGAGGCGCTCCGCCTCCTCGGAGAAGTCCTGGCCCACGGGGTAGCCGAGCTCCTCCTTGAGGATCCTTCTGGCCTCGGCGTGGGTGAGGCGGGGGATGTCCTGGGGGAAGGAGGGCCACTCCACCCCTAGGAGGCGGATCTCGCTCCCGGCCGCATGTAGGGCCTCCTCCAGCATCTCGGCGAGGAGGGCCTCCTCCAGCCGCATCAGGTCCTCCTCGCTCCCTATGAAGCCCATCTCCACGTCTAAGGAGAGGTACTCGTTGAGGTGGCGGCTCGTGTGGTGCTCCTCCATGCGCCACACCGGGGCCACCTCGTAGACCCGTTCAAAGACCCCCACCATGATCTGCTTGTAAAGCTGGGGGGACTGGGCGAGATAGGCCCTTTTTTTTCAAAGTAGTCCACCCCGAAAAGCCCGCTTCCCCCCTCGGCCCCCGCCCGGACCACCTTGGGGGTGAAGATCTCGGTGAAGCCCTCCCGGTCCAGGTGGCGGCGGAAGCCCCGCGCCAGGGCGGCTTTGACCCTGAGGGGAGCCCGGGCCTTCTCCCCCCTTAAGGTGACGTAGCGGTACTCCAGGAGGGTGTCGGGGTTCGCCCGCCACTCCTCCTTGGGGATCTCCACCGGGGTGGGCTCGAGGGCCGGGGAGAGGACCTCCACCTCCTTGGCCTGGACCTCGAGGCCCCCCGGGGCCTTGGCGTTTTCCACCACCACCCCCCGCACCCTCAAGGCGGACTCGGGTAAGGGGAGCTTGAGCCCCCCGGTGACCACCTGGACGACGCCGCTTCGGTCCCGAAGGAGGAGGAACTGGACTCTTCCCAGATCCCGCCGCCAGTGGAGGAAGCCGAGAAGCTCCACCTCCTTGCCCACGTGCGCCTGCAAGTCCTTGACCAGTACCCGCATCTTCCCTCCCTAAGCCTTAGCCCCCCCGGCCAAAAGGGACCGGGGGGGGCTTCCTCCTGCCCCCCGCTAGCCGTTGTTGCGGCGCGGGCGCATGTTGGGCTTAAGTTTAGGGGTTTGTGCCCTCGAGGTCAAGCCGCTCGAAGGCCAGGACCAGAGGGGGAAGATCTTCGGGAGGGGCCACGGCGAAGAAGTTTTCCTCCACTTCCCACCGGGCGGCCCACTCCCCCTCCACCCCCGCCAGGGCGAGGGGGCGGGCCTCCTCCTTGAGGAGGCGCTTCCGCCTCAGGCGCAGGTTGCCCTTTTCCGAGTAGAAGACCTGGTAGACCACCCCGCCCCGGCGCTTTTCCCCGTAGAAGCCCCCCTCTATGGGGCTCACCTCGTAGCCCAGGGCCTTAAGGCTTCCATCCAGCACCTCGAGGCTTTCCGGGCCCTCCAGGACGATCTCGTAATACCCGGCGTAGAGGACGATCCGCCCTTTGGCCCGCACCCTCTTGCCCAAGTAGCTCTGGGGGAAAGGCTGGGCGAAGAGGCCATAGCTTCTGGGGAAGACCACCAGCCTGAGGTCGCTCTCCCCCGGGCCGAACTTTAAGAAGGCCACCGTGCCCCGGTCCTCCACCGCCTGGACCACCCCCTCCACCGTGCCACGCGGCCGAAGTACCGGGGGGCCTCTTGCCAGGAGACCACCCCTTCCACCGGGGGAAGGGCGAAGGGGTTTTCCGGAAGGGCCCTTGTCCAGTCCCCTTCCATCACGGAAAGGAGCCTCCTAAAGGCCTCGGGAGCCTCCCGGGGGGTGAGGCGCACCGAAAGCTCCCGATTGGCGTTCAGGGAGTTGGCGCTCAGGTTGTGGCTTCCCAGAAGGGCCTCCTCCCCGTCCCGTACCAGGACCTTGGCGTGGACGTAAGGGTCGGGCAGGAAACGCACCAGGGCCCCGGCGGCTCAGGGCCAGGGCTCCCTCCAGGAAGTAGGTGTCCCCGGGCTCCTGAGGCTTCCCAGGAGGCGCACCCGCACTCCCCGGCTCAAGGCCTCCTTCAGGGCCTCCACCACCTCGGGGTCGGCCATGGCCTGGTGCTCCAGGAAGAGCTCCCTTTTGGCCCCCCGGATGAGGCCCAGAAGGACCTCCCGGGCGTTTCCCTCCTTGACCCCTCCTAAGGTGCGGCTTGGGGACCAAACGAGGAGCGCCCGGGAGAGGTCCAGCCTTTCCCCTTCCCAGTCGGCCTCAAAGACCCGGGCGATCTCGGCCACCTGCCTGGGGTCGTCCAGGATCAGGCGTACTCCCGGTTGGCGGTGAAGGAGCTTCCCGTGAGGTTCATGGTCCCCACCCAGGCCCATTTGCGGTCCACCACCAGGCTTTTTTTCGTGCACGAAGACGAAGCGGAAAGGCGTGGTGAGCCTGACTTCTACCCCCCGCCCCTTCAGGGCCTGGAAGACCTCGAGGTCCACCCTTCCCCCCGAGCTCCCGCTCCAGGAGGACCCTTACCCTCACCCCCCGCTTCACCGCCTCGCCCAGGGCCTCCACCACGTCCATGCGGCTTGGGGTCCAGAGGTACATCTTCACCAGGACCTCCTGCCGCGCGGAGGCGATGAGGTCCAGGAGGGGCTTTACCCCGTCCTCGGGCTCCACCACCAGGCGGGGCGCCGCCAGGGCCAGGCCCAAAAGCCAGAGGAAGACCAAAAGGCGCCTCATGTCCACCCAAAGCATACCTGGGCGTTGTGGTCGGTGCGGGCCTCCATCTCGGCGAAGTCCGCCCCTCGCACCTCGGCGAGCTTCTCCAGGGTATGGCGCACGTAGTGGGGAAGGTTGCGCTTTCCTCGGTGGGGCTCCGGGGGGAGGAAGGGGGTGTCGGTCTCCACCAGAAGCCTGTCCTCCGGGAGCCGGGCCGCGGCCTCGCGGAGGGCGGCGTTTTTCCGGTAGGTGAGGGGGCCGGCGAAGCTGAAGTAAGCCCCCACCTTTAGTCCCGCCGCCTCCAGGGCGGGGTGGCCGGAGAAGGCGTGAAGGACGGCCTTTCGTGGCCGGTGGGCCAGGAGCCATTCCGCGAGGTCCTCTTCTGCCTTCCCGTCCCGGCTCCGCACGTGGAGGACCAGGGGTAGGCCGAGCTCCTCCGCCAAGGCCGCCTGGAAGTCCAGGGCCTTGAGCTGGGCGGGCCTGGTCTCCGGGGTCCAGTGGTAGTCCAGGCCCGTCTCCCCGATGGCCCGCACCCGCTCGTTTCGGGCGTAGTGGCGGAGGGCCTCCTCCACCTCGGGGGAGAGGAGGTGGGCGCTGGTGGGGTGGAGGCCCACCGCAGCGTAGACGTTCCCCTGGGCGAGGCTTAGGGTCTTCTCCCAGCGGCCTGGGTCCACCCCCAGGGTGAGCACGGCCCGAAGCCTTGGGAGGTGGGCCTTCACCTCGGCGAGCTCCTCGGGTTCCAGGAAGTCCAGGTGGGCGTGGGTGTCGGTCACGGCCCCACTTTACCCCTTTCCTTAGGCCTAGAATGGGAGCAGGATGCCCTGGCTTCTCCTGCCCTTCCTTCTGGCCGCCTGCGCCCCTGCCCTTTTGGGGGTGGACCCGAAGCGGCTTCCCGACCCTGGAGATTGGGACCCCAAGCCCGCTCCCCTGGAGTGGTGGTACGCCTCGGGTTTTGCAGAGCCCTACGCCTTCCACTTCGCCTTCTTCAAGGCCTATGCTCCCCCTTCCTACCGCATCTTGGGCCTTCCGGGAAGCCTCTTCGGGGCCTTCCACGCCGCCCACCTGGCCCTTACCGATCTCCGCACCGGGGAAAGGCGTTTCCTGGAAGCCTCCGACCAGGACCTCCTTGCCCAGAGGGGGCGGGCGGAGGCGGGGCCTAGGCTGGAGCTCGCGGGCTGGCGCTTCTTCCGGGAAGGGGAGGGGTTCCGCCTCCAAGCCCCCGGGGTGGACCTCCTTTTCTTCCCCCAAAAGCCCCCCGTGGTCCACCCCCCGGGCTACTCGGGCACGGAAGCCACCGGGCGCATGTACTACCAGTCCTACACCCGGGCCGGGACCTGGGGTTGGGTCCTGGGGGAGAGGGTTCAGGGGGAGTCCTGGCTGGACCACCAGTGGGGGGAGCAGCTTTCCGGGGTTTCGGCCACCTGGGACTGGTTCGGCCTCCACCTCTCCGACGGCTCGGAGCTTATGGCCTACCAGGTGAAGGACCAAGGAGGGGAGGTGGTGCAGGTCCTGGGCAGCCGGGTGGACCCCCTGGGGCGGGTGGAGGCCCTGGAGCTGGCCTTCCTTCCCGGGGAGGCCTGGAGAAGCCCCTCGGGCCGCACCTACACCCTGGCCTGGCGCCTGGAAGGCCCTGGGCTTTCCCTGGCCCTTAGGCCCCTCTTCCGGGAAGGGGAGATCCTTTCCCGGACCACCCGGGTGGCCTACTGGGAGGGTCCGGTGCTGGGGGAAGGGGTCCTCCGGGGGTATCCCGTGCGGGCCCGGGGGATGGGGGAGTTTGTGGCCGGGGCCTTCCGTCCCTAAATTGCGCATGTTATACTAAAGGCGGTTTAGTGTCTGGGTGATATTTATGAGCCTACGCGTGCTCGGCGTCAACGCATCGGCACGGACGGAGGGGTTTACGGCGGAGCTTTTGGAGGAGGTTCTGGAGGCGGCCAGGCGCAAGGGGGCCATCACCGAGCGCCTGGACCTGGTGAAACACCCCTTTCCCTTCTGCGCGGGGAACTACTCCCAAGACCCCACCTCCTGCGGCCCCGAGACCTGCGTGCAGGGGCCTGGGACGGGTTTGGCAGGGTGGCGGAGCGCATCCTCAACGCCGACGCCGTGGTCTTCGCCACCCCGGTCTACTGGTTCAGCGCCTCCGCCCGGATGAAGCCCTCCTGGAGCGCATGACCTCCATGGAGAACCAGGGCCTTTTGAACCTGGGGAAGCCCATGGCCCTTCTAGCGGTGGCCGAGGAGGAGGGGGCGAGCCAGGCCCTCGCCCAGATGCTCCTCCCCTTGGGCTACATGGGCTTCGTCCTGGCTCCCTTGGGCCTGGTTTACGCCCACCGCAAGGGGATGCGGAGCCTTAAGGAGAACCCGGAGCTTTTGGAGGACGCCCACATCGCCGGGGAGAACCTGGTGCTCCTGGCGGAGAGGCTTAAGGGGACCTCCTTCCGGGAGCCCCTTCCCAGCTACCGCTACCTCTCCCCCCTGCCCGGGGTGGCAGCGGATTGAGGGGTCGCGGTACCCTTTCTTCCCCTTTCCTTCGCCTCCCTGGCCCAGGGGTCATACCCCTTTGGCGTGAATCCTTCGCCTAAGCCCAAGTACGGAAGCTGCGGGCCTTTTTGACCGGGGCCCCCATGCTGGCGCAAGCCAGCATGGGGTGGTATCAGAGGTAGACGGGTTCCAGGCCCTCCCGGGCGAAGGGCAGGAGCTCGTAGAGGGCCCGGGGGTCCGGGGGAGGGTCCAGGAGGAGGCCTTCTGGGGGAAGCTCTTCCGCCTTGAGCTTCCTCGGGGGCATGACCTCGAGGGGCTTTCCCCCTTCCTTCCCGTAGGTGGCCCCGTAGTAGAGGCGGTTCCTGGCGGTGAAGAGGGGGG
Source organism: Thermus sp. JCM 17653 (assembly GCA_001311585.1). Classification (GTDB taxonomy): domain Bacteria; phylum Deinococcota; class Deinococci; order Deinococcales; family Thermaceae; genus Thermus. Next base: position 1,832 of record BBBN01000035.1, on the reverse strand, counting down.
TAAGGGGTGGCCCGCCCTCTTGCAAAAAGGGCCAGCAGGCGGCGAGGAGGGAGCTCACCCCGTAGACCCGGGCCCCCAGGGCTTGGGCCAGGCCGAGCCCCGCCGCCAGGGCGATGCGCAGGCCCGTGTAGGAGCCGGGGCCTTCTCCAAGCACCAGGCGCCGATCTCCTCCCGCCTCGCCCCCACTTGGGCCACGAGCTCGTCCAGGAGGCCAAAGAGGACCTCCTCGTGCCGCCTCTCCACCCGCACCACCCGGCCCAGGCCCTCCTCCCCCCGGAAAAGGCCCAGGGAAAGGTAGGGGGTGGCGGTGTCCAGGGTCAGGGTCCACACGCCTCCATCCTATATACTCCCCAGGGGATGCGGGCTTTTCCCTACCACTTGCTCCTTTCCCTGGGGGCGCTCCTCACCCTGGGGGCGTACGGGGAGCGCCTGGGTTTTGTCCCCGGATGGGGGGTGGGTTTGGGCCTGGGCCTTTACGGGGCCTTGGCCCTTTATGGGCTCCGCTTTGGAGGGGTGCACCTCCTCCTGGGGCTGGGCCTTTTGGCTCCCTGGTTTCCCCCCGCCCCCTTTCTGGCCCCCCTCTTGGTGGCCCTCCTGCGGGGACGCCACCTGCCCGAGAGGGCCCAGGCCGCCTTCTACGGCTGGGCCTTGGTCTGGCCGGCCCTGGCCCTCCTTCTGGTATGGCACGTGTTTCCCACCTTCTACGCCTTTTACCTAAGCCTCTTTGACCGGGTGAACTTCCTACGCCCGGCGGCCTTCGCGGGGCTTCAGAACTACCGCATCCTCCTCGAGGACCCCCTCTTCTGGCGCGCTTGGGCAACACCTTCTGGTACGTGGTCTTCACCGTGCCCACCGGGCTTCTCCTCGCCACCTTCGTGGCCATCCTCCTCAACACCCAGGTGGCCTTCCTCGGGCTGTACCGGACCCTCTTCTTCCTCCCCTACATCACCGCCCTGACCGCCGCGGCCGCCGTGTGGCGCTGGATCTACCACCCCGAGTTCGGCTTCCTCAACTGGCTCCTCCACACCCCGGGCCTGGACTGGCTCAACACCCCCACCGGGGTCTTCGCCCTGCTTCTGCGCCCCTTGGGGGTGGAGCTCGAGGGCTTTTGGGCGGGCCCGAGCCTGGCCTTCGTGGCCGTCATGGCCATGAGCGTGTGGCACTTCCTGGGCTACCAGGTGGTGATCCTCCTGGCGGGGCTTCAGGCCATCCCCAAGGAGTACTACGAGGCCGCCGAGCTGGACGGGGCGAGCTTCTTCCAGAAGCACCGCCTCATCACCTGGCCCCTCCTTTCCCCCACCACCTTTTTCCTCTTCACCCTGGGGCTCATCGGGGCCTTCCAGGTCTTCACCCAGGTCTACGTCCTTACCCCCACGGGCGGGGTGCTCCAGGACACCCTGACCCTGGCCTTCTACCTCTACAACAAGGGCTTCCGCGACTCGGACTTCTCCTACGCCAGCGCCATCGCCATGGTGACCTTCCTGATCATCCTGGCGCTGACCCTGCTGCAGCGGCGGGTGCTGGAGAGGCGGGTGAACTATGAGATCTAGAGCCTTCGCCCTTCTCGTCCACCTCCTCCTCCTTTCAGGGGGGCTGGTCATGGCCTTCCCCTTCTACTGGATGCTGGCCACGAGCCTTAAAAGCCCCCAGGAGGCCCTCCAGGCGGCGCCCGTCTGGGTTCCGGAGCGGATGAAGCCGGGGAACTGGTTCAAGGCGGCGAGGCTGGGGGATAGCCCCCTCTTTGGGGGGCTTGGCCCCGGGAGGAGCGCGGAGCTTTTCTTCCCGGGGCCCGAGCGCCGCCCCCCAAGGCCCTCGTGCCCCGCTCCCCGGGG
>BBBN01000034.1 GCA_001311585.1 Thermus sp. JCM 17653 | reverse complement strand
GAGAGGGGTGTGGGTGCTCGGGGAGGAGGGCCTTGGGCCTCTCCTTGAGGGCCCGCTCTACCGGGCGAGGATCCTGGTCCTAGCGTCCACCTTCACCTCCTTCCAGAGCTCGTGGAAGGGCTTGGGGCTGGGCTTCAGGGGGCCCCGGCCCTCGGTCCAGGCCTTGAGGAGGGGGAGGAGGTCCTGGGGCAGGGGAAGGCCCCTTAGGCCCTTGGAGAAGAGGCGGTAAAGGGCGGGGCTTGCCATGACCTGGCGGAAGGCCTTCATGGCCGCCCCTTCCCAGGCGGGGGTGAGGCCCTCCGCCACCGCCCGGTGCCGCCAGGTGAGGAGGAGCCTGGGGATGGGGATCCTCACCGGGCAGGCCTCGAGGCAGGCCCCGCACAGGGTGGAGGCGTAGGGCAGGGGGTAGGCCTCCTCCAGGGTGAGGAGGCCGGGGTCCAAAACCGCCCCGATGGGCCCGGAGTAGACGTAGCCGTAGGGGTGCCCCCCGGTCTGGCGGTAGACGGGGCAGGCGTTGAGGCAAGCCCCGCAGCGGAGGCACCTCAGGGTCTCCCAGGCCTCGGGGTCATGGAGGAGGGCGGTGCGCCCGTTGTCCACCAGGACCACGTGCACCTCCTCCGGGCCCTCCTCCCCCTCCCTGGCGGGGCCCTGGATGAGGGAGACGAAGGTGGAAAGGCGTTGCCCCGTGGCCGCCCGGGCGGTGAGGGGGAGGAAGAGGGCGAGGTCGGAAAAGCGGGGAAGGAGCTTCTCTATCCCCACGAAGGCCACGTGCACCTTGGGAGGCTGGTGGAAAGCCGGATGTTCCCCTCGTTCTCCATCAGGGCCAAGGTGCCCGTCTCCGCCACCAGGAAGTTGGCCCCGCTTATGCCGAGCTCGGCGGAGAGGAAGGCCTCCCTAAGGACCTTGCGCGCCGCCTGGGCCAAGGCCTCAGGGGGAGCGTCCAGGGGGGTGCCGAAGCGCCGGTGGAAGAGCCTCTGGATCTCCTCCAGGGAGAGGTGGATGGCGGGGCCCACGATGTGGCTTGGGGGCTCGCCTAAAAGCTGGATCAGGTACTCCCCGAGGTCCGTCTCGTAGACCTCCACCCCCAGGGCCTCGAGGAGGGGGTTCACCCCGAGCTCCTCGGTGAGCATGCTCTTGGCCTTCACCGCCCGCTTCACCCCGTGCCGGGCCACCACCTCCCTTAAGACCCGGTGGGCGTCCTCGGGGGTCTCCGCCCAGTGCACCCGGACCCCGTTTTCCCGAAGGCGCTTTTCCGCAAGCTCCAGGTAGCGGTCCAGGTGGCTTAGGACGTGGTCCTTCACCGCCTTGGCCCTTTCCCGCCACTCCTCAATGGGGACCTCGGCGTAGGCCCGGAGGCGGTTCCTTTGGAAGTGGAGCGTGGCCCCGGTGACCGCCTCCCGCACCCCGGGCTTTTCCCTTAAAAGCCTTGCCGCCTCCTTGGGGTAGAGCTTGGCCTTAGCCCGCATACGCCTCCCAAAGCAGGGTGGCCAAGGGGGCCACCCTCAGGTCCAGGCCCTTCTTCGCCATCCGCCCCGAGAGGTGGAGGAGGCAGCCCGCGTCGGTGGAGGTGAGGACCTCGGCCTCGGGTAAGGTGGCGAGCTTCCGGTCCGCCATGGCCAAGGAGACCTCGGGGAGCTTCACCGAGAAAAGCCCCCCGAAGCCGCAGCACTCCTCCCAAGCCTCCCAGGGGAGAAGCTCCGCCCCGGCGTTTTGGAGGAGGAGAAGGGGCTCCTCCCGCACCCCGAGTTCCCTCAGGGCGTGGCAGCGTGGTGGTAGGCCACCTTCTTCCCCTTAAGCCCCTCCCCGAGCTTCTCCACCCCAAGGACCCGCACCAGGAACTGGGAGAGCTCGTAGGTCTTCTCCGCCATCGCCAAAGCCTCCCGGTTTCCGGGAAGGAGTTCGGGGTAGTGGTTCTTCACCATGCTGGCGCAGCTTCCCGAGGGGAGGACCACGTACTCCGCCTCGGCGAAGACCTCGAGGGTGCGCTTCGCCAGGGGCCTCGCCTCCTCCCAGTACCCGGCGTTGAAGGCGGGCTGGCCGCAGCAGGTCTGCTCCTGGGGGAAGTCCACCTCCACCCCCAGGGCCCTTAGGAGCCGCACCGCCGCCACCCCGGCCTCGGCGTAGAACTGGTCGGCCAGGCAGGTGATGAAGAGGGCCACGCGCATTTGCGCTCAGCATACCCCAGGTTGCCTGCTACCATGGAGGTTAGCGAACAGAGGGGGCTTTCCCCCGAAAGCGCAAGCGGGGTGAGGATGGGAGAACGCTTAGACCTTCAGACCCTGGAGACCTGGCTTTGGGGCGCCGCCTGCGCCCTGCGCGGCCCCGTGGACGCGCCCAAGTACAAGGACTACATCCTGCCCTCATCTTCCTAAAGCGCCTCTCCGACGTGTTTGAGGACGAGCTTGTCCGGCTTGCCGAGGAGTACGGAAGCCCGGCCGCCGCCGAGGCCATCGTGGAGCAGGAGCGGCAGGAAGGGGTTATCCAGCAGGGGAAGGGGGTGGTGCGCTTTTACATCCCTCCGGAGGCCCGCTGGCCTGCCATCCGCCAGCGGACCAGGGGTCTAGGCCAGTACCTGACGGACGCGGTGCGGGCGGTGGCCCGGGAAAACCCTTCCCTCCAAGGCGTGATTGACATGGTGGACTTCAACGCCACCGCCGCCGGGCAGCGCATCGTGCCCAACGAGTACCTGGCCAGGCTGGTGGACGTCCTCTCCCGCCACCGCCTGGGCTTGCGCGATGTGGAGCCGGACATCCTGGGCCGCGCCTACGAGTACCTGCTGCGCAAGTTCGCTGAGGGACAGGGGCAGAGCGCGGGCGAGTTCTACACCCCCCGCGAGGTGGCGGTGCTGATGGCGCGCCTTCTGGAGCCCGAGCCCGGCATGACGGTCTACGACCCCGCCTGCGGCTCCGGCGGCCTGCTCATCAAGTGCCACCTGCGCCTTCTGGAGACCCACGGGGTGCGGGAAAACGGCCACCTGCGCCTGCCTCCCCAGCACGCCCCCTTGCGGCTTTTCGGCCAGGAGATCAACCCCGCCACCTTTGCCATGGCCCGCATGAACGCGGTCATCCACGACATGGAGGCCGACATTCGCTTGGGCGACACCATGCGCAACCCCGCCTTCCGCGACGCCGCCGGGCGGCTTATGCGCTTTGATCTGGTGACCGCCAACCCCATGTGGAACCAGGATTTTCCCACCGAGGTCTACGAGAACGACCCCTACGAGCGCTTCCGCCTGGGCATCCCCCCCTCCTCCTCGGCCGACTGGGGCTGGCTCCAGCACATGCTGGCCTCCCTGAACGACACCGGCCGCATGGCGGTGGTGCTGGATACGGGGGCGGTGAGCCGCGGGAGCGGCACGCAGGGGAGCAACCGCGAGCGGGATATTCGCAAGGCGTTTGTGGAGGCGGACCTGATTGAGGCGGTGGTGCTTCTCCCGGAGAACCTGTTCTACAACACCACCGCGCCGGGCATTATCCTAGTGGTCAACCGCAAGAAGCGCCACCCTGGGGAGATCCTGCTCATCAACGCCAGCAAACTGTTTGCCAAAGGACGCCCCAAGAATTACCTGACCGAGGAGCACGTGGAGACCGTCGCCCGCCTCTACCGCGAGTGGCGCGCTGAGGAGGGGCTTTCGGCGGTCATTACCAACGAGGAAGCTGCCCGCAACGACTACAACTTAAGCCCTAGCCGCTATGTGGCCGGCAACCACCAGGAGGAGGTGCTGCCCCTGGAGGAGGCGGTGGTGCTGCTGCGCGAGGCCGAGGAGGAACGGGCTGAGGCGGACCGGGCGCTGAACGAAATCCTGCGCCTGTTAGGTTTGGACAACATGTAGGGGCGCATGGCCATGCGCCCCTACAAAACGGGGGAAACACCATGACACCCTACAACCCTGACCGCCATCACCGCCGGTCCATCCGGTTGCGGGGATACGATTACACCCAACCGGGGGCGTATTTTGTCACGATCTGCACCCACGAACGCGCGCCCCTGTTCGGCCGGGTGGTGGATGGGGAAATGGTGTTGAACGAATTTGGGGAAATCGTGCGGGAGGAATGGTTCAAGACCGCCGAAATCCGCCCGTATGTGGTGTTGCACCCGGACGAATTTGTTGTCATGCCCAACCACATCCACGGGATCATTTGGATGAAAATTGGTGTAGGGGCACGGCGGCGCCGTGCCCCTACCGAACGGTTCGGCCAACCCGTTCCGGGTTCCATTCCCACCATTGTGCGTTCGTTCAAATCCGCCGTCACCAAACGCATTAACGCCCTGCGGGGCACGCCGGGCGCGCCCGTGTGGCAACGCAATTATTATGAACACATCATCCGCACCGAACGGGCGCTGCACGCCATCCGGCGGTACATCATCGACAACCCCTGGCGCTGGCACCTGGACCGCTACAACCCCGCCGCCGTCGGCCCCGACCCCCAGGCCCGCGAATTGTGGCGCCTGCTGCAGGCCGACGGCCGCACCCGCCCTGAAGATGCCCGGAAGGACCAACCCCACGATGCGGAGGGCGGACGGTGACACGCCCCCATGCGCCCCGACACAAACAACCAACCCAACAACCGGAGGCCCGACCATGACCCATGCAGACCTGGACACGACGACAACCGACCCGCCCGAAGGCTACCGCCTGACCGAACTCGGCTCCCTCCCTGCCCACTGGCGGGTGGTGCGGTTGGGGGAGGTGTTTTCCCTCGTGCTCAAGCAGCAACGCGCTGTGAGGATTGAGGAAGCCCAGAGCTATCGCTTATTGACGGTACGTCTTTATGCCAAGGGTGTCGTTTTACGTTCTACATTGCAAGGCTCTCGTATTGGAACTAAGATTCTCTATCAGACCCAACCAGGAGATTTTGTTTTCTCCAAAATTGATGCCAGAAATGGCGCCTGGGGATTCGTTGATGTAAACTTGGTTGGCGGCTTGGTAAGTGGTGATTTTCCAATAATGCGTCTTGATCGTGAAAAAGCCGATCAAGATTTTCTTGAGCTTCTTCTATCTCAACCCTCTATGTGGGAGCCTCTGCGAAACGTTGCAGTTGGGACAACAAACCGCCGTCGCGTTCAACCCAAGCAACTTCTATCCTTGCCCATCCCCCTCCCACCCCTAGCCGAGCAGCGGGCCATCGCGCACGTGCTGCGCACCGTCCAGCGGGCGAAGGAGGCCACCGAGGGCGTCCTTGTTGCCCTGCGCGAGCTGAAGAAGAGCCTGATGCGCCACCTCTTCACCTACGGCCCCGTGCCCTTGGACCAGACTGACCGCGTCCCCATGCAGGAAACCGAAATCGGCCCCCTCCCCGCCCACTGGCGCGTGGTGCGGTTGGAGGAGGTGGTGGGTTTACGTAAGGGTACCGTTTCACCCTTGGAAGTTCCCCAGGCTAGATATGTAGGGCTTGAACATATCGATTCTGGCGAAATAACAATTCGTCGCTTTGGCTATGCAACTGATGTCAAGAGTGCAAAGGCTGTCTTTCATCCTGGTGATATTCTCTATGGTAAACTGCGCCCGTACTTGGAAAAAGCAGCATTGGCACAATGGACGGGTGTGTGTTCAACCGACATTCTCGTGTTAATACCAGAGCAAAAGCAGCTGACCCTTCGTTTTGCGCCTATTTGATGCATTCGCCATACGTTTTGCAACACGCTATCGCCACTACAACTGGTGTAAATCACCCGCGCACTTCATGGAAGGCCCTCAGTCAGGGGCTTATCCCTCTCCCACCCCTCTCCGAACAGCAAGAAATCGCCCGCATCCTGCAGGCGGTGGACCGCAAGATGGAGGCCGAGGAGGGGCGCAAGCAGGCGCTGGAGGCGCTCTTTAAGACGCTCCTTCACGACCTGATGACCGCCCGGCGGCGCCTGCCGGCGGAGTTTATCGCCCGATTTGCGGAGGGAACCGGCGATGAGTGATTTGCTCTTCAAGAAGGTGGACTACACCGTCGGCAAGCTCCTGGAGGACATCGCCTTGGGCGAAATCGGCCTGCCCGACATCCAGCGGCCTTTTGTCTGGGATACGACGCGGGTCCGGGACCTCTTTGACTCCATGTACCGGGGCTACCCCATCGGCACCCTGCTCTTCTGGGAAAACGGCTACCCCGGCGAGCACCGCACCATCGGCGTGAACGCCAAGCAGAAGGTCCCGCGGCTGCTCATCGTGGACGGGCAGCAGCGGCTCACCGCGCTGTACGCCGTCATGAAGGGCGTGCCGATCGTGGACAAGAACTTCCAGCAACGCCGGCTGCGCATCGCGTTCAACCCCCTGGAAGAGAAGTTTGAGGTCACCAACACGGCCATTGAGCGCTCCCCGGAGTGGATTGCGGACATCGGCCTGCTCTGGCAAACCGACTTTGACCAGTACGCCTTCGTCTCTGAGTTCCTGGACCGCCTTGCCCGCCAGCAGGACCTGAGCGCCGAAGCCCGCAAGCGCATCCCCCAGGCCATCCAACGCCTGGTCAACCTCATCCGCTACCCCTTGACCGCACTGGAGATCTCGGCCCAGGCCACCGAGGAGCAGGTTTCCGAAATCTTCGTCCGCATCAACAGCCGCGGCCGCGCCCTGAACCAGGCCGACTTCATCCTCACCCTGATGTCCGTCTTCTGGGACGAGGGGCGCAAAGCGCTGGAAACCTTCTGCCGCGAGGCGCAACATCCGCCGACCGATAACCGCCCTTCGCCCTATAACCCCTACTTCCAGCCTCAGCCCGACCAGCTCCTGCGGGTGGATGTGGCCCTGGCCTTCCGGCGGGCGCGGCTGGAGCATGTCTATTCCATCCTGCGGGGCAAGGACCTGCAAACCGGAGATTTCTCCCCGGAACGGCGGGATGCCCAGTTTGCCCTGCTGCAGGAGGCCCAGGCCGAGGTTCTCAACCTGCAACACTGGCACGATTTTCTGAAGGTCATCAAGCGGGCGGGGTACATCCATCCCAGCCTCATCACATCCCAAACGCCTTGGTCTACACCTACGCCCTCTGGCTCATCGGCAAACGGGATTTCGGCCTGGACCAGCACACCCTGCGCAACCTGATGGCCCGCTGGTTTTTCATGAGTTCCCTCACCGGTCGGTACACCAGTTCCCCCGAAACCCGCATGGACCAGGATCTTGCTTTGCTGCGCGTTCCCTCACAGCCCGAGGAGTTTGTACGGGTCCTGGAGAAAGAGATGGCCGCGGTGCTCACGCGGGACTACTGGGAGGTCACCTTGCCCAACGAGCTCGCCACAGCCTCGGCCCAAAGCCCCGGGCAGGCGGCCTTCTTCGCCTCTCTCTGCCTTCTAGACGCCCCGGTGCTCTACTCCTCCATGAAGGTGCGCGACCTTCTGGACCCCAGCGCGCGGGCCTACAAGTCGGCCCTGGAGCGGCACCACCTCTTCCCGCGCAAGTACCTGAAGCGGCAAGGCGTCAGCGACCGGCGGGACATCAACCAGGTGGCCAACTACGCCCTGGTGGAATGGCACGACAACATCAGGATCAACGACCGCCCTCCGGCCGAATACGCTCCCGAGTACGAGCGCCGTTTCTCTCCCCAGGAGCTTAAGGAAATGTACCGGTACCACGCCCTACCGGAGGGTTGGTACGCCATGGACTACCCCGAGTTTTTGGAGAAGCGTCGGCGCCTTATGGCCGCCGTCATTCGGGAAGGTTTTGAACGCTTGAGGGGAGGCCATGGGGCTGGGTAGCGAGCGTGGCAGTGTGCAAAACCCCTTTATCCGCTATGCCGAGGAGGCGGGCTGGAGCTACCTGACCCCGGAAGAGGCCTTGCGCCTGCGGGGGGGCGAGGACTCGCCCTTTTTGCGGAGGGTGCTGGTGGAGCAGTTGCAGCGCCTCAACCCCGGGGTGGTGGGCTCGGTGGCCAAGGCCGAGGAGGTCGTCGCCCGGCTTCTCCACGTGCGCCCCAACATTGAGGGGAACCTCGAGGCCTGGGAGTACCTCAAGGGCCTCAAGACGGTGTTTGTGGAGGCGGAAAGGCGCGAGCGAAACTTGAAGCTTCTGCACCCGGAGCGCCCGGAGGAGAACGCTTTTCACATCACAGACGAGTTTGTGTTTTTCAACGGCCGTTTTCGCATCCGCGCCGACGTGGTCCTTTTGGTGAACGGCCTCCCGGTGATCGTGGTGGAGACCAAGGCGGCCACCCGGAAGAGGGGATCGCCGAGGCCCTGGACCAGATCCGCCGCTACCACGAGGAGGCCCCCGAGCTCATGGCCCACGTTCAGCTCTACGCCCTCACCCACATCGTGGGCTTTTTCTACGGGCCCACATGGAACCTCTCCCGCAAGGCGCTCTTCAACTGGCGGGACGAGCAGGCGGGGGACTACGAGACCCTGGTCAAGGGCTTCGTGGCACCGCGGCGTGTCCTGCGGGTGCTCAGCGACTACATCCTGTTTGTGCGCAAGGACGGGGAGCTCACCAAGGCGGTGCTAAGGCCCCACCAGATGCGGGCGGTGGACAAGGTTTTGGCCCGCGCCAAGGACCCGGAAAAGCGCCGGGGGCTTGTCTGGCACACCCAGGGCTCGGGGAAGACCTTCACCATGATCACCGTGGCCAAGAAGCTCCTGGAGGACCCCCGTTTTCAAAACCCCACGGTGCTCATGGTCGTGGACCGCAACGAGCTGCAGCAGCAGCTTTTCCAGAACCTCGAGGCCGTGGGCTTCGGCCACGTGCACCTGGCCCTGAGCAAGCGGCACCTGCGGGAACTTCTTCAAAACGACACCCGGGGCCTCATCGTCACCATGATCCATAAGTTTGACGACGCCGACGCGGACCTCAACCTCCGGGAAAACATCTATGTGCTCATTGACGAGGCCCACCGGTCCACAGGCGGGGACCTGGGCAACTATCTGATGGGGGCCTTGCCCAACGCCACCTTCATCGGTTTTACCGGGACCCCCATTGACAAGACCGCCCACGGCAAGGGCACCTTCAAGACCTTTGGCGCCGAGGACCCCAAGGCTACCTGGACAAGTACGCCATCAAGGACTCCATCCAGGATGGGACCACCGTCCCCCTGCATTACCAGATGGCCCCGAACCACCTCCAGGTGGACCGCGAGGCCATGGAAAGGGAGTTCTGGCAGGCGGCGGAGCTGGAGGGCGTGGCGGACATTGAGGAGATCAACCGGGTGTTGGACCGCGCGGTCACCCTCAAGAACATGCTGAAGAGCGAGGACCGCGTGGAGGCCGTGGCCCGCTTTGTGGCCCAGCATTTTCAAGCGTATGTCCAGCCCATGGGCTACAAGGCCTTCCTGGTGGCGGTGGACCGGGAGGCCTGCTGCCTGTACAAGGAGGCCCTGGACCGTCACCTTCCCCCGGAGGTGAGCCAGGTGGTCATCAGCCCCGGGCACAACGACCCTCCGGCCGTTAAGCGCTACCACCTGAGCGAGGAACAGGAGGCCGCGGTGCGCAAGGCCTTCCGCAAGCCCGACGAGAACCCCCAGATCCTCATCGTTACGGAAAAGCTCCTCACGGGCTACGACGCCCCCATCCTCTACGCCATGTACCTGGACAAGCCCATGCGCGACCACGTGTTCCTGCAGGCCATCGCCCGGGTCAACCGCCCCTATGAAGACCAGGAGGGGCGACGCAAGACGAGCGGCCTCATCGTGGACTTCGTGGGCATCTTTGACAACCTGGAGCGCGCTCTGGCCTTTGACTCCCAAGACGTGGAAGGGGTGGTGGAAGACCTGGAGGTGCTCAAAGGGCGCTTTGCGGACCTGATGGCCAGGGGCGCCGGGAGTTTTTGCCGGTCTCGGCGGGCAAGGAAGGGGACAAGGCCGTGGAGGCGGTCTTGGAGCACTTTCGCGACAAAAAGCGGCGGGAAGGCTTTTACGCCTACTTCCGCGAGCTGGAAGAGGTGTACGAGATCCTTTCCCCTGACCCCTTCTTGCGGCCGTTCCTCGAGGACTACCAAAGGCTTGTGGAGATGTACCGCCTCCTGAGGGGCGCCTATGAGCCCCATGTGCCGGTGGACAGGTCCTTCCTGCGAAAGACGGCGGAGATCGTGCAAAAGCACACCCATGGCCGCCCGCCCCAGGAGCCCAAAGACACCTACGAAATCGGCCCGGAGGCCCTTTTGGCCTTAACGCAGGCGGAAAAGCCGGACACGGTCAAGGTCTTCAACCTCCTTCGGGAGCTCCATCGCTTGGTGGAGGCTAAAGGCCGGGAGGCTCCGCACCTGATCCCTATCGGCGAAAGGGCCGAGGCCCTTCGCCGGGCCTTTGAGGAGCGGCAGCTTTCCAGCCAGCAGGCCCTGGCTGAGCTGGAGGGTCTGGTGCGCCAGCTTAAGGAGGCGGAGGAGGAGCGCCGCAAGACCCGGCTTTCTAAGGAGGCCTTCGCCGTGGCCTGGTGGCTTCGGGTGCAGAAGGGGTGGCCTCCCGAGGAGGCCTTGGACCTGGCGGCCAGGGTGGAGGCTTCCTTTCGGAGCTTTCCCCACTGGGCGACAAGCAGCGCCCAGGAGCGGGAGCTTCGCCGGGAGCTTTACAAGGTCTTGGCGAAGGCCTCCCCAAAGGAGGTGGTGGCTTGGGTCAACGCGCTTTTGGCCCTGCTGCGGAGGGCGGCGGAGTGACACCCCAGGCTGGCTTGCGCCGGCATGGGGGCCCCGGCAAAAGGTCCCTGGGGGCTTCCCCGGGCCAGCCGGGCGGGGGAGGCGGTATGGAGGATCCGGCCGGCATCCTTTCCCCCCTAGGGGAAGCCGTGGCTAGGGACATCCTGGTGGCCGAGGTCTGGGCATGGGCGCGCCGGATGGGGGTGGAGGACCGCGTCCGGGAAATCCACGTTCGCCCCATGAAGCGCAAGTGGGCGAGCTGTTCCTCCCGAGGCCGCCTCACCTTTAGCACGGCCCTCCTGCACCAGCCTGCAGCCTTCCGTAGGGAGGTGATCGTGCACGAGCTTTTGCACCTTAAGGTCCCGAACCACGGCCGCCTTTTCCGAGCGCTCCTCAAGGCGTACCTGGCCACTGCGGAAGAAGGCTAGGCCTCCTCCTCCAAAAGGGGCAGCCGCACCCTGAAGACCGTGCGCCCGGGGCGGCTTTCCACGGCGATCTCCCCCCCCGTGGGCCCGGGCG
>BBBN01000033.1 GCA_001311585.1 Thermus sp. JCM 17653 | reverse complement strand
GGCCAGGCGCTTGAGGGGGGCCAGGGCGGGGCCCAGGAGGAGGTAGGCCAGGCCCCCGGAGAAAAGGCCCGCCAGGAGGAGAAGGGGAAGGCCCAGGCGGAGGTAGATGAGGGCCAGGCGCTCCACCACTCCCAGGGGCTGGGCCACCACCACCTTCAGGTCCTCCCGCTGGAGGGCCAAGGCCCTCCAGCCCGCCACGCTCACGGCCTTTCCCGGGGCCACGCTCTTCACCAGGGTGGGCGCCCCGGGAAGCCCCCCCTGCCAGACAGGCCTCTCCCCCTGGTAGATCCAGGCGGCGGCGGGGAAGTCGCCGAAGAGCAGATCCGCCTCCTCCTCTGGAGCACCTGGCGGTCGGGCTCGGCCAGGGCCTCCTGCAACAGGGTGTGGGCCTGAAGGCGCAGGGTGCGGTCCATCTCGGCGAGGGCCAGGCGGGAGAGGAGGAGGCTGGAAAGGAAAAGGCCCAGACCCAACCCCAAGAGGGCCACGAGTCCCGTGAGGAGGGCGATGCGGGCCCGGAGGCTCATCCCGGGATGCGGTAGCCGAGTCCCCGCACCGTTTCTATCAGCTCCTCTCCCAGCTTCTTGCGCAGGTTCTTCACGTAGACCTCTACGAGGTTGGACTCCCCCTCGTACCCCGGCCCCCACACCCTTTCCAGGATCTCTTCCTTGGCGAAGAGCCGGCCCCGGTTCAGGAGGAGGAGCTCCAGCACCTGGTATTCCTTGGCGGTGAGGGTGACGGGGGTCCCCCCTCTGAGCACCCGGCGCGCCTCCACCTCTAGGACCACGTCCCCCGCCTCCACCCGGGTGGGCCGCACCTCCCCACGCCTCAGTAGGGCCCGGACCCGGGCGATGAGTTCCGGGAGGTGGAAGGGCTTGGTGAGGTAGTCCTCCCCCACCTCCAGCCCGCGCAGGCGGTCCTCCAAGGCGTCCTTGGCGGTGAGGAAGAGGATGGGGCTTTGGATGCCCGTCTGGCGGAGGTCGCGGGCGAAGCGAAGGCCCGCCTCATCCCCCTCGGGGAGCCTCACGTCCAGGACCAGGCGTCCAGGGGTTCACCGAGGACGAGGCTCCAGGCCTCCTCTTCCCCTTTGGCCCAAAGGACGCGGAAGCCGTGCTGCTCCAAGGCCTCCGCCACCGCCTGACCCAGGACGGGGTCGTCCTCGAGGAGGAGAAGGCGCGCCATGCTAGAGCCCGAGGGACTTCCTAAGGGCCAAGACCTTCTCCGGGGTCAGCCTCTTGGCCCGTTCCTTGGCCACCTCGCTGGCCTCGTAGGGCTTGAACCCCTTAGGGGCTTGTTGCCGAAGGCCTGGGTCACGTAGTTCAGGATGGCGGCCACCTCAGCGTCCTTAAGCTGTGGACCCCAGGCGGGCATGGCCCCGTTGTAGGCCTGGCCCTTCACCCGGATCTGGCCCTGGAGCCCGAAGAGGATCAGGTCCAGAAGGTAGGTGCGCCCCTCCTTCTTGGCCAGGATCTCCGGCACGTGCCCCGCCAAAGGGGGAAGGCCCCGGGGAGGCCCTGGCCGTTTGCCTGGTGGCAGGTGGCGCAGTGCTGCCCGTAGAGGGCCTGGCCGTTTTGGGCCAGGGCCAGGCCTAGGCCGAGGGCCAGGACCGCATACGCCCACTTCCGCTTGCCCATGCTTCACCTCCAGGCTTTCAGTATGCTACAGCACCTGAAAAGAGGCTGAAGCTCCTTCCCAAGAGGGGGTGTATACTGGGCGCTATGGGATTAGGCTTACCTAAATCCGACCCTGGTGGTGGTACTTGGGCCCGGGGTTCCTGGTTTCCGTGGGCTACATGGACCCCGGGAACTGGGCCACGAGCCTCGAGGCGGGAAGCCGCTACGGCTACAGCCTCCTCTTCGTGGTTACCCTGGCCAGCGCCATGGCCGTCCTCTTCCAGGCCCTGGCGGCCAAGCTGGGGGTGGCCACAGGGCGGGATTTGGCGGAGCACCTTAGGGCCCGCTACCCCGGCCGCTTCGGCCGCTTCCTCTTCCTCACCGCCCTCCTGGCCATGGTGGCCACCGACCTGGCCGAGTTCATGGGTATGGCCGTGGCCCTGAACCTCCTCTTCGGCCTACCCTTGGTCCTCGCCGCCTGGCTCACCGTTTTGGACGTCTTCCTGATCCTTCGCCTGGAGCGGTTCGGCTTCCGGGCGGTGGAGGGGGCCATCGCCTTCTTGGTAGGGGTCATCGGCCTGGCTACGTGGCGGAGCTCTTCCTGGCCAAGCCTGCCCTCCCTGGCTCTTGCGCCATGCCTTCCTCCCCGACGGAAACCTCCTGGACCCCGGGGGCCTCTACGTGGCCTTGGGCATCCTGGGGGCCACGGTCATGCCCCACAACCTTTTCTTGCACTCGGCCCAGGTGAAGACGAGGCTGGGGGAGGCCCGCAAGAGGGTCTACCGCCTCCTCCTCCTGGACACGGTGCTGGCGCTCTCGGGGGCTTGGCTGGTGAACGGGGCCATCCTGGTGGTGGCGGCGGCGGTCTTCCACCAGAGGGGCTTGGTCATCGCGACCTGGCCCAGGCCTACCACACCCTGGCCCCTCCTGGGCCCCTGGCGGCCTGGCCTTCGGGGTGGGCCTCCTGGCCAGCGGCCTTTCCAGCACCACCACGGGCACCCTTGCCGCCCAGGTGGTGGTGGAGGGGTTCCTAAGGGCGAGGAGCCACCCGGCGAGGCTCCGCTCCTCACCCGGCTGTTCGCCGTCCTGCCCGCCTCTTTCGCCCTCACCCTGGGGGCCTCCCCCATGGCCCTCATCGTCCTCTCCCAGGTGGTCCTCTCCTTCCAGCTTCCCTTCGCCCTTTTTCCCCTAGTCCGGCTTACTGAGGACCCGGGGTGATGGGTTCCCTGGTCAACCCCCCCTGGGTGCGGGCCCTGGCCTGGGCGGGAGCCCTCTTGGTCCTGGGGCTCAACGCTTTTCTCCTGTGGCAAGGCCTTGTGGCTAGGCTTCAGCCTGGATTCAGGAGGCAAGCTTAGACTGCCCCCGATGAGAAGGTCTATCCCTGCCTTGCTCCTAAGCTTTTGGGGCGTCCTTGCCCTCGCCCAGGGTCCCTTGGGGAAGGGCCTGGTGGTGGCGGACGCCGGCAACCACCGCCTGGTGGAGCTTTCGGGCGAGGGCCGCCTGGTGCGAACGGTTCCCCTCCCGCCCCCCTTCCGTTACACCGACGACGTCTTCTTCGCCCCCGGGGGGAAGGTGGCCTACATCACCGACCCCGAGGTGGATGCGGTGGCGGCGGTGAGCTACCCGGAGGGGAGGCTCCTTTGGGTTTACGGAAAGCCCGGCCGCCCAGGGAAGGGACCGGGCCAGCTGGATAACCCCGACGACCTGGTGCCCCTGCCCTCGGGGCTCCTCGCCGTGGCCGACATCCGCAACTGCCGGGTCCTTCTCCTCACGCAGAAGGGCCAGCTCAAGCGGGTTCTGGGCCATACCGGGGTCTGCCGCAACGCCGATGGCTACTTCAACAAGCCCAATGGGGCCTTTCCCTTGGGCCAGGACCGCCTCCTGGTGACGGAGATCGTGGGCCGGGACGTGGCCATCGTGGACCTCCAGGGGCGCCGCCTCAAGACCCTACCCCTCCCCGCCCGTTACCCCTCCGACACCAACCTCACCCCCTGGGGCACCCTCCTGGTGGCGGACTGGTCCTCCCCGGGGGCGGTGTACGAGCTGGACCTTGCGGGCCGCGTTCTTTGGCGCTACGCCCCCGCCTCCCCCAAGGACCGCCTGGACCACCCCTCGGTGGCCGTGGGCCTCCCCTCGGGCCTGGTGGTCCTCACCGACGACCGCCGCCACCGGGTGCTGGTGGTGGACCGCAAGACGAACAAGGTGGTCTTCCAGTACGGCAAGACCGACACCCCCGGCCTCCTCCGCTTCCCCGACGGGCTGGACCTCCTCCGGTAAAATCCCCTCATGCTTTTCCTTCTCCTCGCCCTCGCCCCTCTGCCCTACGTGGAGGGTTTCGGCCCCGCCAAGCCCCTGCCCCACGAGTCCCTGCCCGTTCTCCACCTCCCCCTGCCCGAAGCGGTGCGGGCGGTCTACCTCTCCAACGGCCACCTGGAGGTGGCCCACGTGGTGCTGCAGGTGCCCAGGGAGGGGGCCACCCCGTCCCGCCTTTTGGGCTTGGCCCAGCGGGCCCTGGAGCTGGCCCTCTCCGCCCGCTCGGGCCTCGGCGAGGTGGATCTTTCCCTCTACGCAAGCCCTTACCGCGGGCCAGGGGACTTCCCCCTTTTCACCGCCAGCGTGCCCAGGGAACGGGCCAGGGAGTTCTTGGGTCTAAAGGAGCCTTCCGGGTATGAGCGGCTTTGGCTCAACCCGGGGCTCGCGCCGGGGCGCTCCCCTGAGCCGGTGTTGGAGGATCGTCCCCGCCTGGAGGAGCCCGCTCCCTTCCAGGGCCGGGAGAGGGCCCTCCAGCTCCTGCAAAGCCGCACGGTCCTAGGGGTGGCGTCCTCTACCACGGGAGCCCGGCCTACCCCTACGCCGCCCTTACCTTTGACGACGCCCCCCACCCCCTCTTCGCTCCCCTTCTCCTGGACACCCTGAGGCGGCTTGGGGTGAAGGCCACCTTCTTCGTCATCGGCCGCAACGCCGAGGCCTACCCTTACTTCGTCCGCGACCTGGTGGCGGCGGGCCACGAGCTCGGCAACCACACCTACCACCACGTGCGCCTGCCGGGCCTTTCCCAGGAAGCCATCCGGGAGGAGATTCTCCGGTGCAACGAGGTTCTGGAGGACCTCACGGGCGCCTCTCCTCGCTATTTCCGTCCCCCGGGGGGCCGCTTTGACCGCACCGTGCTCCGGGTGACCCGGGAGCTCGGCCTCACCACGGTCTTCTGGACCGATGACCCTGGGGATTACGCCGGTCTCTCCCCCCAGACCCTGGAAGCCCGCCTCCAGGCCCACCTCCGCCCTGGGGGAATCGTCCTCCTCCACGACAACGTGAGGGCCACCCTCGAGGTCCTCCCCCTTTTCCTCCGCCTGGCCAAAGCCCGGGGCCTGGCCCTGGGCCCCGTTTCCGGCCTTCAGCAGGCCAAGAGATGAGAAACCCTGCCCTGGACGCCTTTCGGGGGCTCACGGTCCTCCTTATGCTCCTGGTGAACAACCTGCCCCCGGGCGCCCCCTCGTGGATGGGCCACGGCCCCTTCGGCCACAGCTACTACCTGGCGGACTGGGTCTTCCCCTGGTTCCTTCTTGCCATGGGCGCGGCCATTCCCCTGAGCCGGAGAGGCTTTCTCCGGCGGGGCCTTCCGGGGTGGCGCTACGAGGCGCGCCTTCTCCGCCGCGCCTCCTTCTCTTCCTCCTGGGCCTTGGCCTCACCAGCCTCCAGGCGGGCCGTCCCGTTTTTGCCCTGGACGTGCTTCAGCTCATCGCCCTGGCCTACCTCTGGGCCGCCTGGCTTTACGACCTCCCGCCCCTCCGGCGCCTTCTCCTCGCCCTCCTCTTCCTCCTGGGCTACGGGGCGGCCCTCCTCTTGGTGCCCGTGCCCGGGGTGGGGGTGGGGGTGTACCGCGAGGACACCAACCTCCCCCTCCACCTGAACCGCACCTACCTGGCTCCCCTGGGCCTCCGGGGGCTCCCCTCGGCGGTGCCCACAGGAGGGTTCGCCCTTCTGGCCACCTTTGTGGGGGAGGCCCTCTTGGAAGGGCGGCGGGGGAGGATCCTGGCCCTGGGCCTTTGGGGCCTCCTCCTTGGCCTCTTGGGCCAATCCCTTCTCCCCCCCGACAAGACCTACTGGACCCCCCCTTACCTCTTCCTGGCCCTGGGGGTGGGAGCCTTTCTCTTCTTGCTCCTGGAAGGGCTTCCCCCCTGGGCCCAGGTTCCCCTGCGGCCCCTGGGGGCCAACCCCCTTCTGGCCTATATCCTTCCCCTAGCCTCAAGCTCACCCTTCTCAAGGCTCCCCTGGCGGCCTTCCTTGCCCTTCTCACCGCCCGGTTTGGCGTTCTTGGGGGCTGGGCCTGGACGGCGGGTATATTCTCGGGTGGTGGCTCGTATTCTTCGGGTTTTACCGCTGGCGCTTTTTCTTCCGGCTCTAGCCTTTCCCCTCCGCGGCCAGGAGTTCTCCACCCTGGTCCAGGACTCCTACCGGGAGGTGAGGGGGGCCCCTCCCTTCCTCCCCTGGCTGGAAGGGGCCTACGCCCGGGCTTTTGGCGGCTCCCTGGAGCAGACCCTGAAGGAGGAGGGGAGAAGGGGGGGCCTCGAGGCGGCCCGCTTCGCCTTCCTCTTGGTGAAGCGCCTCCTTCCCCGCTTCAGCTTGGAGGAGGGGTACGAGTTCGCCTACGCCGCCCTCAAGGGGGAGAGGCAGTGCCTCTTGCAGGG
Source organism: Thermus sp. JCM 17653 (assembly GCA_001311585.1). Lineage (GTDB taxonomy): Bacteria > Deinococcota > Deinococci > Deinococcales > Thermaceae > Thermus. The sequence continues at coordinate 4,885 of BBBN01000033.1, read as the reverse complement.
GGTTCTGGTCCAAGGGCTTTTGCAGGAGATGGGCTACGAGGCCGGGGTCTATATGGTCTGGCGGAACCCGGAGGGGAAGGAGAGCAACCTGGGCCATGCGGTGGCGGTCCTACGCCTTGGGGGAAGGGACTACCTGGTGGACCCCTCTGAACCCGAGCCCTTCGCCCGCCACCGGGGCCTTTTCCTGGACACCGCAATGGGGTACCGTTTTGTGGAAGCGGTTTACACAGATGGGGGTGGTATCGTGGGCTACCGGTTTCAGGGCAGGGTCTTGAGGCCGGAAGAGGTCCGGCCCTTACCCTTTGCCTTCCTCCGCTCCCAGTTCTACTACTACCGGGAGGAGCAGGCGAGGGGAGGGGTCTTCGCCAAACCTCCTACCCGCCAAGGCCTGGAGCGCTCCTTAGGCATGCTGGAGCGGGCTGTGGCCCTGGACCCCAAGAACCCCCTGGCCCTTTACGTCCTGGGGCTTGCCAAGAAAAAGCTCCACCGGGAGGGCAGGCGGAGTTGGAGGCGGCCTTCCGCCTCTATCGGGCCTTCGGCCACGTACCCGAGGGGCCGCGGCGGGCCCTGGGCCTCCCTTAGGGCATGGCCGCTCCCCCTTCCCCCAAGGAGGAAGGCCGCTACCCCTGGTGGCAGGTGATGTGTCTCACCGGGGTGGACTACTTTTCCACCCTGGGCTACCAGCCGGGCATCGCCCTTCTGGCGGCGGGGCTCCTTTCCCCCCTGGCCACCTTGGCTTGGTGCTCTTCACCCTTTTCGGGGCCCTGCCCGTTTACCGCCGGGTGGCAGAGGAAAGCCCTCACGGGGAGGGCTCGGTGGCATCCTAAGCCGGCTTTTCCCCGGCTGGCGGGGGAAGCTCCTGGTGCTGGTGGTCCTGGGCTTCATGGCCACGGACTTCACCCTCACCATCACCCTCTCCGCCGCCGACGCCGCCGTTCACCTCCTGGGCAATCCCCTGGCTCCCCCCTGGCTTCAGGGGCACCAAGTGGGCCTCACCCTATTTCTCATCGCCCTTTTGGGCTTCGTCTTCTACCTGGCTTCCGGGAGGCCATCGGGACGGCGGTGGTCCTCACCTTGGGTTACCTGGCCCTAAACGTCTGGGCCCTCCTGGCTGCCCTGCCCCACCTGGAGGGGGCTCATCTTACCCGTTACCTCGAGGCCCTCTTCCGCCAGTACCCCGACCCCCTGCCTCTCCTCCTAGGGGTGGCCCTGGCCTTCCCCAAGCTGGCCCTGGGGCTTTCCGGCTTTGAGACCGGTGTGGCGGTCATGCCCCTTATCAGGGGTGCCCCCGGGGATGACCCCCAGAGGCCCTGGGGCCGGATCCGCAACACCCAGCGCTTGCTCACCGCGGCCGCCCTCATCATGGGGGTGCTTCTTTTGACCAGCAGCCTGACCACCGCCCTTCTCATCCCCCGGACCTCTGGGGGAGTGAGGAGGTCTCGGGCCGGGCCATCAGCTACCTGGCCCACCGCTACCTGGGGGAGGGGGTGGGAAGCCTCTACGACCTGGCCTCCATCCTTATCCTTTGGTTCGCCGGGGCCAGCGCCATGGCCGGCCTTCTCACCATCGTGCCCCGCTACCTGCCCCGCTTCGGCATGGCCCCGGAGTGGGCCCGGCAGGAGCGCCCCCTGGTGGTCTTCTTCACCGTCATCGCCTTTGCCGTTACCCTGGCCTTCCGGGCCCGGGTGGAAGCCCAGGCAGCGGCCTACGCCACCGGGGTTCTGGTGGTCATGGCCTCGGCGGCCTTCGCCGCCTACTGGCTGGACCGCCAGGCGCAAAGCCCCCGGGCTCTGTACCACGGGGGCTTGCTCCTGGTCTTCCTCTACGTTTTGGTGGCCAACGTCCTCGAGCGCCCGGACGGGGTCAAGATCGCCTCCTTCTTCATCGCCGCCACCCTTCTCGTGTCCTTCACCTCGCGGGCCCTCCGCTCCTTTGAGCTGAGGGTGGAGCGCTTCCTTCCCGACGAGGAGGCCGAGCGCCTCATCGCCCGCTTGGGGGAGGGGACGGGGCCGATCCGCTTGGTGGCCCACCGCCCCGAGCGGCCGAGCCCCTACGCCTACCTGGAGAAGGAACGGCGTATCCGCGAGATCGGCCACATCCCTTCCACCGATCCCGTCTACTTCGTGGAGGTCTACGTGCAAGACCCCTCGGAGTTCAGCGCCGAGGCCCGGGTCTGGGGGGTGGATCACCCCCAGTACAGGGTCTTCCGCATCATCGGCACCTCGGCCCCCAACACCCTGGCCGCCTTCCTCCTCTATCTCCGAGACCGCACGGGCAAGCGGCCCCACATCTACTTTGAGTGGCCCGAGGAGAGCCCCCTGCAGGCGGCCTTGGACTTCCTCCTTTTTGGCGAGGGGGACGTGCCCACCCTGACCCACGAGGTCCTAAGGCGGGTGGAGCCGGACCTAGGACGGAGGCCCCTGGTCCACGTGGGGGGCTAGCCCCGCCAGTGGCGCAAAAGGCCCGCCGCCAGGATGGTCATGGGCACCGCCAAGAAGATGCCCAGGAAGCCAAAGAGCTTCCCAAAGGCGAAGATGGCCAGGAGCACCAAGGCGGGGTGGAAGCCAGGGTGCGCCCGTAGATGAGGGGGATGAGCACCTTGCCTTCCAGAAGGGCGATGACCCCGTAGCCCAGGAGGACCAAAAGGGCGGCCAGGGGCCCCTTGGCGGAGAGGGCCAAGAGGGTGGCGAGCAAGGCGGTGGTGAGGCCTCCCACGAAGGGTACCACCTCCAGCACCCCGCCCATGACCCCCAGGGCCAGGGGGCTCGGCACCCCTAGGAGGAGGAGCCAGTTCCCAAAGAGGAGGGCGAAGGAGAGGGCGATGAGGAACTGGGCCCGGGCCCAGTAGCCCATGCGGCGCCAGGTGTCCTCCAGAACCCGATCCCAACCCTGTCCGGGCAAGTAGGGGGCGGCCCGCTGCACCAGGTGGGGCTCGAGGCTGATCATCACCGCCAGCACCAGGGCGAGGACCAGCTCGGAGACCGTCTCGGCCGCGCGGGCAAGAAGGCCTCCCGCCACCCGCACCGAGGCGGCCAGAGAGGCGGTGAGGTCGCCCGACACCAGACCGAGGTTGGACTCCATCCATGAGACTGTCTGAGGAAGAAGTTCGGCCAGGTGGCGGAACTGGGCGGCGAGCAAAGGCGCTGCCAGGAAGCCCCCCAGGGCCACCACCCCCAGGACCAGGAGGTAGGCCAGGATAACCGCGCTGGGGTGGGGGAGACGGCGCCCCAAAAGCCTCGCCGCCGGGTCCAGGGCGGCGGCCAGGGTGAAGGCCAGGAAGACCCAGAGGAGAAGGGAGTAGAGGCGGGCTAAGGCCCAGAGGCCCAGGAGGAAAAGGCCCAGGCTGAGGAACCAGCGTCCCATGCCCTTCACTCTATTCCCGGGGGAACGGCCTGGGAAGAGTAGAATAGGGGCGAGGTGGCCACGTCAGGTCCATGTATCTTGCCCCCTGAGGGAGGCCCTAGCCTTCTGGGCAAGGCTAGGGGTTGTGCTTCTCCTCTTTGCGGCCTGTGCCGAGGGCAGGGAAGTACCGGGCCCGGGTCTTCGCCCTGAGCGCCAATCTCTGGGATTTTTCTAATCTAAAGAGCGAGTTGGCCTTTCCCTTCAACGTTTCCTCTGCCTGGAGCAACATCGCCATCTGGAATGGCCCCTGAAGCCAAGGCCGGGCTGGGGTAGCATGGGGGCATGCGGCGAAAGCTGCGGTGGGGTACTTAGGAGCCTCCCGCCTTTGCCCGGCGCTCTCTTCAAGGAGCGCGGGGGCCGCCCGCCTGCCCCCAGGTAGACGGCCTCCACCCGGAAGTCCTCGTCAAGCACCACCAGGTCGGCCCGCTTGCCGGGGGCGATCTCCCCCCGGTCGGAAAGGCCCAGGTAGCGGGCGGGGAGGGTGGAAAGCCTCCTTGCGGCTTCCTCGAGGGAAAGCCCGAAGGCCACCAGGTTGCGGAGGGCCTGGTCCATGGTGAGGGCGCTCCCCGCCAGGCTCTCCCCGAGCCACACCCCCTCCCCCCGCTTCTCCACCCGGTGGGCCCCCAAGGGGTAGACCCCGTCCGGCATTCCCGCCGCCGCCACGCGTCGGTGACGAAATAGAGGCCGGGGATGCTCTTTAAGGCTAGGCGCAGGGCGGCGGGGTGGACGTGGAGGCCGTCCGGGATGAGCTCCGCCCAAAGGCCCCGCTCCAGGGCGAGGCCCACCGCCCCGGGCTCCCGGTGGTGGAGGGGGGTCATGGCGTTGTAGAGGTGGGTGAAGCCCACCGCCCCCGCCTCCAGGGCGGCCAGGGCCTCGGCGTAACTTGCGGCGGTGTGGCCCATCTGGACCCGGACGCCCCTGCCCGCCAAGAAGCGCACCAGCTCCAAGCTCCCCGGGAGCTCGGGGGCCAGGGTCACCACCCGGACGGGGGCCAGGGAAAGCCACCTCTCCGCGAGGTGCGGGTCGGGGAGCCGGGGGAAGGGGGGCTGGGCCCCCAGGCGGTTCGGGCTTATGAAGGGGCCTTCCAGGTGGGCGCCAGGAGGGCCTCGCATTCCGCCATGGCCTCGCCGATGCCCCGAAGGGCCTTTTCTATGGCCTCCGGGGGCGCGGTGACGGTGGTGGGGAGGAGGCCCGTGGTGCCCCGCTGCAGGTGGAGGCGGGCCATCCTGAGCACGGCCTCCTTCCCCTCCATGGCGTCCGCCCCTAGCCCCCCGTGGACGTGCAGGTCCAGGAAACCGGGGAGGATGTAGGGGCCTTCCACCCTGGTTTCCTCGAGGGCCTCTATCCGCTCGGAGAAGAAGAGCCTTCCTTCCACGAAGCCCCTTTCGGTCAGGATCCTTCCTTCCAGCACCATGCCTCCTCCTTCAGAAGGGCTCCACCACCTGCCCCGCCCGCACGTCCCTCCCCCCCGTGGCCCGGCCAG
>BBBN01000032.1 GCA_001311585.1 Thermus sp. JCM 17653 | reverse complement strand
CCCGGCCCCACCACCCCCTACGCCTACGCCTGCTCCGTGGGCCCCGAGGACGAGAAGGTGGGAGAGGCCCGTTTCAATGGCACCTCTACCGCCTCCTTCTCCCTGAAGGGCACCCACCTCACGGAGGGCTTGCAGCAGGGAAGGCTCTGGCTTGGGGTCATGGCCCAGGGCCTTCCCGCCGCCCAGGTCACCCTCACCTTCAAGAACCTGCGGGCCATCCTCACCCTAGGGCTCTAGCCCTTTGTGCCCTAGCGCCTGGGTCCTGGGCCCAGAGGGTATCATGGGGGTAGATGAAGGACGTCTTGCGCCTGGAACTGCCCGTCCTGCCCTTAAGGAACACCGTCATCCTCCCCCACACCACCACGGGGGTGGACGTGGGCCGCATGAAGAGCAAGCGGGCGGTGGAGGAGGCCCTCTCCGCCGACCGGCACATCTTCCTGGTGGCCCAGAAAGACCCCGAGGTGGACGACCCCACCCCGGAGGACCTCTACGCCGTGGGCACCCTGGCCGTGGTCAAGCAGGCCATGCGCCTTCCCGACGGCACCCTGCAGGTGATGGTGGAGGCGAGGAGCCGGGCGAGGCTCCTCCAGTACGTGGCCGCCCCCTACCTCCGGGCCGTGGGAGAGGTCCTTCCCGAACCCCCTCTCCAGGACCCAAGTCTGGCCCGGGTCCTGGTGGGGGAGGTGCAGGAGGCCTTTGAGCGCTACCTGCAGAACCACAAGACCCTGCGCCTGGACCGCTACCAGCAGGAGGCCATCAAGAGCACCCTGGACCCCGCGGTCCTGGCCGACCTCGTGGCCCACCACGCCACCTGGTCCTTGGAGGACAAGCAGGACCTCCTGGAAACCCCCCAGGTGGAAGAGCGCCTGAAGAAAGTCCTGGCCCTCCTCCTACGCGACCTGGAGCGCTTTGAGCTGGACAAGAAGATCGCCGCCCGGGTCAAGGAGCAGATGGACCAGAACCAGAGGGAGTACTACCTCCGGGAGCAGATGAAGGCCATCCAGAAGGAGCTCGGGGGCGGGGAGGACTTTCTCTCGGAGATAGAGGAGCTCCGCGAGCGCATAGAGAAGAAGGGGATGCCCGAGCCCGTGAAGGAAAAGGCCCTCAAGGAGCTCAAGCGCCTGGAGCGCATGCAGCCCGGCTCCCCCGAGGCCACGGTGAGCCGCACCTACCTGGACTGGCTCCTGGAGGTCCCCTGGACCGAGGCCGACCCCGAGGTCTTGGACATCTCCGTCACCCGGCGCGTCCTGGACGAGGACCACTACGGCCTGAAGGACGTCAAGGAGCGCATCCTGGAGTACCTGGCGGTGCGCCAGCTCACCCAGGGGAAGGAGGTGAAGGGCCACGCCCCCATCCTCTGCTTCGTGGGGCCTCCTGGGGTGGGCAAGACCTCCTTAGGCAAGAGCATCGCCCGGAGCATGAACCGCAAGTTCCACCGCATCTCCTTGGGCGGGGTGCGGGACGAGGCGGAGATCCGGGGCCACCGCCGCACCTACATCGGAGCCCTGCCCGGCAAGATCGTCCAGGGGATGAAGCAGGTGGGGGTGGTGAACCCCGTCTTCCTCCTGGACGAGATCGACAAGCTCTCCTCCGACTGGCGGGGGGACCCGGCCTCGGCCCTTCTGGAGGTCCTGGACCCGGAGCAGAACCACACCTTCACCGACCACTACCTGGACGTGCCCTACGACCTCTCCAAGGTCTTCTTCATCACCACCGCCAACACCCTTTCCACCATCCCCAGGCCCCTTCTGGACCGGATGGAGGTCATTGAGATCCCCGGCTACACCCTCCAGGAAAAGCGCGCCATCGCCCGCCACTTCCGCTGGCCCTTCCAGGTGAAGGAGGCGGGGCTTGAAGGGAAGCTGGAGATCACCGACCGGGCCATAGAGCGCATCGTCCAGGAGTACACCCGGGAGGCCGGGGTGCGCAACCTGGACCGGGAGCTCTCCAAGGTGGCCAGGAAGGCCGCCAAGGACTACCTGGAAAAGCCCTGGGAAGGCGTCAAGGTGGTGGACGCCGAGGACCTCGAGGCCTACCTGGGCGTGCCCAAGTACCGCCCCGACCGGGCGGAGAGGGCGCCCCAGGTGGGCCTGGCCCAAGGGCTGGCCTGGACCCCCTACGGGGGCACCCTCCTCACCATTGAGGCCGTGGCGGTGCCCGGCACGGGCAAGGTGAACCTCACCGGGAACCTGGGGGAGGTGATGAAGGAGTCGGCCCACGCCGCCCTCACCTACCTCCGGGCCCACCGGGAGGAGTGGGGGCTCCCCGAGGGCTTCCACAAGGACTACGACCTCCACATCCACGTGCCCGAGGGCGCCACCCCCAAAGACGGCCCTTCGGCGGGCATCACCATGGCCACCGCCCTGGCGAGCGCCCTCACGGGCCGCCCGGTGCGCATGGACATCGCCATGACCGGGGAGATCACCCTAAGGGGCAAGGTCCTCCCCATCGGCGGGGTGAAGGAAAAGCTTTTGGCCGCCCACCAGGCGGGGATCTACCGGGTCATCCTCCCCAAGGAGAATGCCCCCGAGCTCAAGGAGGTGCCCGAGGAGGTCCTCAAGGACCTGGAGATCCTCTTCGTGGAGGAGGTGGGGGAGGTTCTGAGGCTTCTCCTCCTCCCTCCCCCGCCGCCCACCCTCCCCGCCGACAGGCCCCAGCCGGGGGCGGGGGCTTAAGGTTCCACGGGAACACCCAAGGGAGCGAGGACCTCCTGGTTCCCTCCCGGGGCGACTTGCAGGACCTCGAGGTGCAGGGAGGCCACCCCAGGGGTGGCCAGTTCCAGGGTGTAGCACCCCGGGGGAAGCAAAAAGAGGTGGTCCAGAGCTTCCTGGGGAAGCACGGTACCCCAGAAGAAGTGGGCGGCAGAGGTTACGGGCAGGAAGAACACCGCCCGTTCCCCGGAGCGCAAGGTCAGGGGGCCGGCCTCGAGGCTATGTGCCACCCCTTATCATCTCAACATGGCAGCCCCTCTTCAGATCCGGCTAACGCCTGAGGAGGATCGGCTCCTGCTGGAGCTTTCCCTGGACCCGAAGACCCACAAGAAGACCCGCCTTTGGGCCGCCATGGTCCGCCTGGCGGCCGAGGGCTGGCCCGGCGACCGGAGCGGTAGGGCCTCCCTCAGGGGGCAAGATACATGACCAGAAGCGGAACGGGGTACGGAACCTGGAGGAGGTGGGGGCTTAGAGGCCAGCCTGGCCCTACGCCGCACCGTGGAAGCCAGGGTGGAAAAGGGAAAGACCTTGCTCCTAGACCTGCCCGTGGAAACCGTGGTGGGCCTGCAAGGACAGGTCTACCTGGACGAGAACCGCAACGGCCAGCGGGACGAGGGGGAAGCCCCAGTACCCTACGCCCGGGTACGGTTGCAAGGCCCCGAGGCCCGCACCGCCCTGGCGGATGGCGGGGTAGCTTCGTGGTGGGCGGCCTCCTGCCGGGACGGTACACCCTGAGCCTGGACCTCAAGAGCCTAGGACGCTTGCAGGAACCGGGAGACCCCCTGGTCTTGGACCTGGAACCTGGCCCCCTGCCGCAAGTGGCCCTGGCGGCCCGGCCGGTGGTGCGGGAGGTGGTGCGCACCCTCACCGAGAAAGCCCTGGGGGTGGTCCTCCTGGCCCTCCCCCCGGGAGCGGAGCTTCCCCTTCGGGCCCAGGTGCAGGGAAACCCCGAGGAGGTGGTGGCGGAGGTCTCGGGGCGCACCTATCCCTTGGCCTCCCTAGAAGAGGGCCTCTGGGTGGGTACGTGCCGTGGGGGGAGAGGGCATCCTAGAAGTGCGGGTGAGGGCCTTTAGGAAAGGGGAAGAAGCGGAAGCCACCGCCCTCATCCCCTTACGCCCCGGGCCTTTGGCCACCCTCACCGCTACCCCGGCCCTCGTGGACCCAGGGGAGGAGGTGCGCCTCGAGGCCCGCCTCCTGCGCCGGGCCAGCCGGGTGGAGGTGCGCCTCGGTCCCCTCATCGTTCCCTTGGACAAGGTGGACGACCTCACCTACCGGGGAGGTCTTCTCGCCCCCAAGACCCCCGGGGCCTACCAGCTGGAGCTCTACCTGGACGGGATTCTGGTTCACACCGCCCGCATCCGGGTGCGGGATTAGGGAAGCTCCTCCTTGCGGTTGGCGTTGAGGAAAACCCTTTCCCCGAATCGGGCCACCACCTCCTCCGCGGGGACGTAGGTGGCCCCCAGGACCTCCATCACCCGCCTTAAGAGGAAGTCCCCCTCCCGTATCTGCCTCTCCACCTGGGGCAGGCAGTCCCGGTGGTAAAAGGCCATGAGGGGCTCCAGGTGCCCCTCGGGGCTAAAGGGCACCACCACGGGATAGGGGGAGGAGTGGGCCTTCTCGTGGAGAAAGTCCCAGTACTCCCGGGTCAGGAAGGGCAGGTCGGTGGCCGCCACCGCCACCCAGGGGAAGCGGGCGTGGCGGAGGGCCGAGTGGAGGCCGGAGAGGCTATCCGCCCCCGGCAGGAGGTCGGGGTAGACGGGGACGCCAAACCCGGGGTAGGGGCGGTTGGCCACGATGAAGCGCTGGGAAGCTCCAGAAAGGCTTTCCAAGACCCTTGCCAAAAGGGGTTTTCCCTCGTAGACGAAAAGGGCCTTGTCCTCCCCGAAGCGCCTCGAGGCCCCCCCTGCCAGCACCGCACCCGAGTACACCCTCCAGTTTAAAGCCGGGAGGCGAGCCTCTCGGCGAGGAGGGGGGCGTGGAGGAAGCCGGTGGAACCAAAGCCCGTGATGGCGAACCCGCCCTCCACGGGGAAAAGGTGGGGCCCGGGGAGGCGGAAGCGCACCCCCCGCCAAGCCGAGGCCACCTGGGGCCGGTAGCCCACCAAGGCCTCGGCCCCCTGGAGGAGCCACTCCACCTCCCCCTCGGTGGGCGGGGGCAGGCGGGGGCTTTCCTCGTGGGGCAGGTAGCTTCCCCCAAGGGCGGCCCCCGCCAGGTAGACCCGGTGGCTCACCGCGCGGGGGAAGTAGTCCCAAAGGGTGAGGACCAGCCCCGGGATGTGCCGCCCTTCGAGGCCCAAAAGGTGCGCCCCACGGCTTCCCCCGGCGTAGACCAGCACCTCCCCCCTAACCCGCCCGCCTCCCTCCAGGAGCAAGTAGGGAGGCTCCCAGGCGAGGACCCGCCCCCAAAGGAGGGGAAGCCCTTCGGCGAGGCGGGCTAAAAGGGGCCTGGCTCCAGCCAGAAGGCCTCCTCCAGAAGCACCCCCTCCCTCTCCCAGCGGTGCTTGAGGCCGGAAAGCCTGCCCGCCACCTTGGGGCGCTCGGCCTCGGGGACGGGGCGGAAGACCCCAAGGTGAAGCTCGGCGAAGCGGCCGTAGAAGGCAAGGGCCCTCTCCAAGGCCCTTTCCCCCTCCTCCGCCAAGGTGAAGCGCCTTCCCCGCAAGGGGTTCACCAGGGCCACGGGGGGGCGGCTCGCCTCCCCCAGGGCCTCGGCCACCACCAGGACCCTTCGCCCCCTTTCCCAGAGGAGCCGGGCCAGGGTGAGCCCCGCCCACCCCGGCCCCCAGGACCACCACCTCCGCCTCCCGCATGGCGCCTAAGTACCCCACCCTGGCCTTCGCGGGGGCCCCAGAAGGGCTTCCCTCCAAGCCCGATTCGGGCATCCCATGTCGCGAAACGAAAGCGCGGGCACCCAGGTACCCCTTGGGTTTCCCTAGAAGCGGTACCCCTCCCCCTCCCTCCGGCAAAGGCCCCGCTCCCGCAGGCCCTCCAAAAGCTCCCGGGCCTCCTCCTCCGGCAAAAAGGGGGAAAGGTGGTGGGGAAGCAGGTACCCGCCCCGCCGCCAGGCCTCCTTCATGGCCAGGCGCTCCAGGGCGGGCCTCGAGGGCCCCCGCCGGAGCACCCTTTCCTGCCAGCGGGCCACCCCTCCATAGAGGAGGCCCGCAAGGCCCAAGGCCAGGACCCAGCCCACCCCGGTGAAGCGAAAGCCGGCGAGGACCAGGAGAAATAGGGCCGAGGCCACAAGGAGGGGAAGGAAGGGGCGCACCCTTACCCCCTAGGCCACGGGCAGGGGGATGGGGGCAGGCACCTCGGCCCCCACCACCTCCCCGAAGAGCAGGTGGGGCGTGGCCTGCTTGATCTCCACCTGGTAGAGGCCCGGCACCGGGGCCTGGGAAGCGGGGAGGAGCACGGGGTGGTTCCCCCGGTCGTGCCCCTGCACATACCCCTCCTCCTTGGCCTCGCCCCGCACCAGGACCTCCACGGTCTTCCCCACCCACTCCAGGTTCCTCCGGTAGCTCCACTCCTTCTGCTTCTCAATGAGGCGTTGGAGGCGCTCCACCTTCACTTCCCGGGGCAGGTCCTGGAAGTGCTTGTAGGCGGGGGTGCCGGGGCGGGGGGAGTAGATGAACATGTAGGCCTGGTCGTACCCCACCTCGTCGTAGAGGGAGAGGGTTTCCTGGAAGTCCTCCTCCGTTTCCCCGGGAAAGCCCACGATGATGTCGGTGGAAAGGACCACATCGGGGAGTACCTCGCGGATTCTCCGGATCCTATCCAGGTAGTGCGCCCGGCGGTACTCCCGGGCCATGCGGCGGAGCACCCGGTCGGAGCCCGACTGCACGGGCAGGTGGATGTAGCGGCAGATGGCCGGGGTCTCGGCGATGGCCTCAACGATGTCGTCGGTGAAGTTCACCGGGTGGCTGGTGAGGAAGCGCACCCGGGGGATGCCCATCCGGCCCACCATGCGGAGGAGCTCGGCGAAGGAGGGGAAGCCCGGCTGGTCCTTGCCGTAGGAGTTCACGTTCTGGCCGAGGAGGGTGACCTCCACCACCCCCGCCTGCTTCAGGAGCTCAATCTCCCTCAGGATGAGGTCGGGGTGGCGGGAGACCTCGGGGCCGCGGGTGGTGGGGACGATGCAGTAGGTGCAGTGGTGGTTGCACCCGCGGATGATGGTCACGTGGGCGGAAAGGGCCCCCTTGGGGGGCGGGGGAATGTAGTCCAGGACGTCCTCCCGGAAGGTGAGGTCAAAGAACCTCTCGTTCGCCTTCAAAGCCTCTGGGAGAGAGGTCAAGGCCCCGGGGCCCAGAAGGACGTCCACCCCGAACTTCTTGGCCATCTGCTGGCCCTCGTCCAGCTGGGCCAGGCAACCCATCATGCCGATGAGGAGGCCCCGCCTTTCCTTCTCCTTGCGGAGGTTTCCCAGGAGGGAGCGCACCTTCTCCACGGGCTTGCCCCGCACGGCGCAGGTGTTCACCAGGACGAAATCCGCCTCCTCCACCGAGTCCACGAGCTCCCACCCCAGGCTCACGAGCTCGCTGGCCACCAGGTGGGAGTCGTACTCGTTCATCTGGCATCCGTAGGTGATGATGTGCGCGCGCATACGCCTCCGAGGGCGACCGGGGGGATCCCGGGCCCGTCCCCTTAGTGTAGCAAGAAAAAACCCCGCCTTGAAGGCGGGGCCCTTGGTGGCGGCGGTGGGACTCGAACCCACGACACCACGATTATGAGTCGTGTGCTCTGACCACCTGAGCTACGCCGCCCAGCGCCAGGCAACCCCCATCATAGGTGAGGGAAAGCCCGGGGTCAAGGCTCAAAGCCGACGAAGTCCTAAGTGTCCACACTTTGGCTTCGCGACATGGGAGGCCCGAAACGGGGCTAGGAGAGGGCTTTTTGGGGCCCCCGCCGCGGCGGGGTACTTAGCGCCGGGCCCCCCATGCGGGCCCAAGGCAGCATGGGGTGGCATCAGACGATGCCCCGCTCCTCAAGAAGCCTCCCCTCGAGGAAGCGCCGGAGGCGGAAGGCTCTATGTCCAGGCTCCGGGCCCGGCCAAAGACCACCTCCTCCGCCATCAGGCGACCCACCATGGCCGCCTGTTGCACCCCTTGCCCGGAGAAACCCGCGGCCACCAGAAGCCCCTCCTCCACGAAGCCCAGGATGGGGTTGTGGTCGGGGGTCATCTCGTAGTAGCCCCACCAGCTGGCCTTCCGGTCTAAGGAGAGGCCTTCCAGGAAGGGGAAGCGGGCGAGGCCGGCCTCGAGGGTGGGGCCAAGCCAGTCCCAGTCCACCCCCTCCCGGAAGCCCGGGGGCTCCTCGGGGTTGGAGCGGCCGAAGAGGAGGCGGGGGCCTTCGGAGCGCAGGTAGAAGCCCGTGCCGAGGTCCACGGTGAGGGGAAAGGCGTGGGGAAAGGGCGCGGGGGCGGTGGCGAAGACCATGCGGCGCACCGGGAAGACGGGGATCTCCAGGCCCAAACGCCTCCCCACCTCCCCCGTCCAGGCCCCGGTAGAGAGGAGGAGGTAAGGGGCCTCGTACCGCCCCTTAGGCGTCTCCACCCGCCAAAGCCCCCCCTCCCGCCGGGCGGAGAGGAAGGCTTCCGAAAAGCGCACCTCCGCCCCCAGCCGCCTCGCCTCCCGGAGGTAATAGGCCGTGGCCCCGTGGGGGTCTATGGTCCCGTCCATGGGGCCAAAGGTGGCGTAGGCCAGGCCCTCCTCCCTAAAGGGCACCCTCCTCTGGGCCTCCGCCAGGGAAAGCTTCTCCACGGGGACCCCCAAGGCCTTCTGCACCTTAAGGGCTTCTTCTTGGGCCTCGGCTAGGCCCTCGGGCACCAAGAAGAGGTAGCCCGTGGGGCGGTAGGCGGCCTCGGGGATCTCCCGGTACTCCAGGATGGAGCGGTAGGAGAGGAGGACGTTCAAGGGCTCGGAGAACTGCACCCGCACCCCGGCGGCGCTTTTCCCGGTGGAGCCTTGGGCGTAGGTGGGTTCCTTCTCCAGGAGGAGGACCTCGAGGCCCCCCTCCGCCAAGCGAAAGGCCGAGGCCGCCCCCACGATGCCCGCCCCCACCACGGCGATGTCCGGCATAGGTCAAGTCTAGGACACTTTTCCCTGGGGGAAGGGGTATGCTAGGCCCCGGAGGTCAGGTATGGCCTACAGGCACATCAGGATCCCGGAAGAAGGCGAGAAGATCACCATCAAGGACGGGGCCCTTCAGGTTCCCGACCGCCCCCTCATCGGCTTCATCGAGGGGGACGGCACCGGGCCCGACATCTGGAGAGCGGCCAAGCCCGTGCTGGACGCCGCCGTGGAGAAGGCCTACGGGGGAAGGCGCAAGATCTCCTGGGTGGAGATCTACGCCGGGGAGAAGGCCAACCAGGTCTACGGGGAACCCGTGTGGCTTCCCGAGGAGACCTTGGAGTTCATCCGCGAGCACCTGGTGGCCATCAAGGGCCCCCTCACCACCCCCGTGGGGGGCGGGATCCGCTCCATCAACGTGGCCCTGAGGCAAGAGCTGGACCTCTACGCCTGCGTGCGCCCCGTGCGCTGGTTCCAGGGGGTGCCGAGCCCGGTAAAGCACCCGGAGCTCGTCAACATGGTGGTCTTCCGGGAGAACACCGAGGACATCTACGCCGGCATCGAGTGGCCCGCGGGGAGCGAGGAGGTGAGGAAGGTCCTGGACTTCCTCAAGCGGGAGTTCCCCAAGGCCTACGCCAAGATCCGCTTCCCCGAGACCTCGGGCCTCGGGATCAAGCCCGTGTCCAGGGAGGGCACGGAGCGCCTGGTGGAGGCGGCCATTGAGTACGCCATCAAGGAGGACCTCCCCAGCGTCACCCTGGTCCACAAGGGCAACATCATGAAGTTCACCGAGGGGGCCTTCCGGGAGTGGGGCTACGCCCTCGCCCGGGAGAAGTACGGCGCCGTGCCCCTGGACGGCGGCCCCTGGCACGTGATGAAAAACCCCAGGACGGGCCGGGAAATCGTCATCAAGGACGTCATCGCCGACAACTTCCTGCAGCAGATCCTCCTCCGCCCCGACGAGTACTCGGTCATCGCCACCCTGAACCTCAACGGGGACTACATCTCCGATGCCCTCGCCGCCCAGGTGGGGGGGATCGGCATCGCTCCCGGGGCCAACATCAACTACAAGACCGGCCACGCCGTCTTTGAGGCCACCCACGGCACCGCGCCCAAGTACGCGGGCCAGGACAAGGTGAACCCCTCTAGCGTCATCCTCTCCGGGGAGATGATGCTCCGCTATCTGGGCTGGAACGAGGCGGCGGACCTCATCCTCCAGGCCATGGAGCGCACCATCTCCAAGGGCCTGGTCACCTACGATTTCCACCGCCTCCTCCAGGCCGAGGGGAAGCCCGCCACCCTCCTCAAGACCAGCGAGTTCGGCCGGGCCCTGATCGAGCACATGTAGCTAACCGAGGGCGAAGCGGGCCTCGAGGGCCGGAAGGTCCGCCTCCAGGAAGCGGAGGCGGACCTCGGCGTTGAGGGGAAGGGCCTTGGGTAAGGCCACCTGGGCGGAAAGCCCGAGCTCGGGGAGGAGGAAGACCCCCTGTCCCCCCCGCCTTTCCACCAGGACGCCGGGCCCCTCGTACCCCTCCGCCACGAGGTAAAGGAGCGTCCAGTGGAGCTTGCTCCGCCTTTCCGCCTCCCGCACCAGGTCGGCCACCGCCTCCGCCGCCCCCACCCTTTCCAGGACCTCCTCCTGGGAGAGGGGCCTTTCCCCCTGGAGCCAGGCCCTGAGCTGCTGGTGGGCCACCAGGTCCAGGTAGCGCCTTAGGGGGCTCGTCACCTGGGCGTAGAGGGGAAGGCCCAAGCCTTGTGGGGGGCGGGGACCGCCTTGAGCTGGGCCCGCTTCATGGCCTTCCGCTGCTCCCACATGGCGGCAAGGCCCTCCCCCTCCACCCGCCTCGAGGGGGCCTCCTGGGTGGCGAAGGGGAAGGGAAGCCCCTCCCGCACCGCCAGGTGGGCGGCGGCGTAGCCGCAAGGAGCATGGCCTCCCGCACCCAGATGCGGCTTGGGTAGGGGGGAGGGGGGTGATCCGGACCTCCTCCCCCTCCACCCGCACCTTCACCTCGGGGAGGGCGATCTCCAGGCGCCCGCGGCGAGGCGCTTCGCCCGGAAGGCCTCCGCCAGGGCCTCCAGGGGCCTCAGGGCCTCCACCCCCAGGGCCTCCCGGTAGGTGAGGCGCTTTACCCGTACCCAGGAGGGGTAGACCCTTTCCTCCAGCAACTCCCCTTCCTCCGAGACCCATAGCTCAAAGGTGAGGGCCGGGGAGACCTCCCTTAGGCCCAGGCCGAGGGCCTCGGTGACGGCGGGGGGGAGCATGGGCACCGTCCCCTCGGGGAGGTAGAGGTTCGCCCCCCGGCGGAGGGCCTCCTCGTCCAGGGGGCTTTTCGGGGGGACGAGGGCGGCCACGTCGGCCACGTGGACGAAGAGGCGGAAGCCCCCATCCACCTTCTCGGCGAAGACGGCGTCGTCGGGGTCTTGGCTCCCCTCGTCGTCTATGGCGAAGGCGGGGAGGTGGGTGAGGTCCACCCGGTCCTCCTTAGGAAGGAGGGGGGACGGGGAGGTCCGGGGGCTGGAGGG
>BBBN01000031.1 GCA_001311585.1 Thermus sp. JCM 17653 | reverse complement strand
CGAGGCCCTCCAAGAGGAGCCTGAGGCCCCGCAGGAGCCCGAACCCCACCCCCGCCCCACTCCTCCAGGCCCGCCAGGCCTCCTGGAGGAGGAGGAGAAGGGCCATGAGGAAGAGGGTGTTCAAGGCCGCCCGTTCCGGGGTGAGCCTAAGGGCACCAGGCATAGATGAGGTAGGCCAGGGGGAGGAGGTAGTGGGCCCCCGAGCGGAGCACGGGGGCGAGGGGAGGAAGCTCGGAGCGGGGCACGCCCTTGAGGCCCAGGCGCAGGGCCTCGAGGTGGACGGTGACGAAGAGGGTGGCGTAGGCGAGGAGGGCGGGGAGGAGGGCGATGAGGATGAGCTGGCTGTAAGGGATGTTCAGGAACTCGGCCATGATGAAGGCCGCCGCCCCCATCACCGGGGGCATGAGCTGGCCGTTGGAGGAGCTCGCCACCTCCACCGCCCCTGCCTTCTCCGGGGGGTAGCCCACCCGCTTCATCAGGGGGATGGTGAAGGTGCCGGTGGTGACCACGTTGGACACGGAACTCCCCGAAACCACCCCCGTGAGGGCGCTGGCCACCACCGCCGCCTTGGCGGGACCGCCGCGGAAGTGGCCGAGGAGGGCGTAGGCCACCTGGATGAAGAAGTGCCCCGCCCCCGCCTTCTCCAAGAGGGCCCCGAAGAGGACGAAGAGGAAGACGAAGGTGGCGGAAACCCCCAAGGGCACGCCCCAGATCCCCTCGGCGGTGGTGTAGAGCTGGCCCATGAGCTGGCCCCACTGGCTCCCGGCGTGAAGCTGGAGCCAGGAGGGGAGCGTGTAGGGAATGAGGCCCTTGGGCCCGGTGAGGGCGTAGAGGACGAAGGCAGAGGCGATGACGGGCAAGGCGGGCCCCACCACCCGCCAGCTGGCCACGAAGAGGACGAGAAGGGTGAGGGTCCCCATGACCACGTCCCTCTCGCTGGGGATCCCGCCCCGGAGCTGGGTGATGCCGTAGTAGTCCCACACCACGTACAGGGCCCCCGCCGCCCCCAGAAAGGCCAAAAGCCAGTCCAGAAGGGGGATACCCTCCCGTGGCCCCCGCCTTCCCGGGTAGGCCAAAAAGGCCAGGCTCAAGGCGAAGGCCAGATGCACGGCCCTTAAACGCAAGGGGTCCAGGGTGCCAAGCTCCGTGGCCCAAAGCTGGAAGAGGCTCCAGGCCACCCCGAGGCCGAAGAGGAGGTAGCGGGCCCACCCCTTGGGGCGCCTTCCCCCAAGCTCCGACTCCTCCACGAGAAGCGCCGCGTCCTTGTCCATGCCTTCCCCTTACCGGAGGAGGGGCCCCCCTTGGGGGCCCCTCCTTATTGGGGCTAGGGGCCTACTTCAGGACCCCGGCCTCCTTGTAGAAGCGCTCCGCTCCGGGGTGGAGGGGAATGGGGAGGCCCTTCACCGCCTTCGGCAGGCTGAAGAAGCGCTCCAGGTTGGGGTGGATCTTCTTGAAGGCCTCCTGGTTGCCGAAGACCGCCTTCATGAACTTGTAGACCGTTTCCTCGGAAAGCTTCTCCGAGGCGATGAGCATGGCCTGCACCGCCACCGTGGGCGTGGTCACGTCCACGCCCTTGTAGGTGCCCCCCGGGATGTTGAAGCCCACGTAGAAGGGGTACTTCTTGGCAATGGCCTGGACCCGGTTCAGGTCCACGGCCACCAGGGCGATGGGGGTGGTGAGGGCCAGCTGCTGGATGGCGCTCGCTCCCAGGCCCACGGTGTAGAAGAGGGCGTCCGCCCGCTTGTCCTGCATGAGCTGGATGCCCTGGGTGGCGCTCACCCGGATGGCCTGGCCCAGGTCCTCAAAGCGGAGGCCGTAGGCTCGAGGATCTGCCGGGCGTTCTGCTCGGTGCCGGAGCCCACGTCCCCCACCACCACGCGCTTGCCCTTGAGGTCGGCCACGGTGCGGATGCCGGCGTCGGCCCGGGCCACGATGTGGACCACCTCGGGGTAGAGGGCGGCCAGGGCCCGGATGGCCTTCACCGGCTTGCCGTCAAAGGCGGGGATGCAGCAGCCCTGGTAGGCGTAGTAGGCGATGTCGTTCTGGGCCAAGGCCATCTCAAACTCCCCGGCGGCGATGGCGTTGATGTTGGCCACGCTTCCGCCGGTGGAGCGGGCGTTGGCCCGGATACCCACGCCCGCATCGTTCACCAGCTTGGCCATGCCCGTGGCCACGGGGAAGTAGACCCCGGTGGTGGAGCCAGAGCCGATGGTGAGGAACTCCTGGGCCATTCCCAGGCCGAGGAGGGCTAGGGCCGTCAACAGTACCTTCTTCGCCTGCATAAAACCACCTCCTTTAGGCCGGGGTCAGTATACCCCGGGGGCCCACCTCCCGCAAGCTTTTTAGCGGCCCGCCACCTTGAGCCGGGCCTCGAGGCGGTTGGTGAAGAGGGTGAGCACCGTGGTGAGGAGCAGGTAAATGGTGGCCACCGCCAAATAGACCTCCACGGGCCGGAAGGTGGCGAGATGATGCGCTGGCCCGAAAGGGCGAGTTCCGTGAGGGTGATGACGCTGGCCAAGGAGGAGTCCTTGAGAAGGGCCACCACGTTGTTGACCAGAGGGGGCACCACGATCCTCAGGGCCTGGGGCAGGACGATAAAGCGCATGGTGTCCCCCGGGGAAAGCCCCAAGGACCAGGCCGCCTCCCACTGCCCCTTGGGAATGGCCTGGATCCCGGCCCGCACCACCTCGGCGTTGTAGGCCCCCACGTTGAAGGCCAGGGCGAGGAAGGCCGCCCAGTAGGGGGTAAGGGCCTGCTGGGCGTTGGGCCATAGGGGCGTTAGGAGCAGGGGAAGGGCCGTGTAGGCGAAGAGGATCTGGACGAGGAGGGGCGTGCCCCGGATGACCCAGATGTAAAAAGCGGCGGGGAGCCGCACCCAGGGCCGGGCCGAGAGGCGGAACATCCCCGCCAAGACGCCGATAATAAGCCCCGCCCCCCCGGAGAGGAGGGTGAGCTTGAGGGTGACCTCCGCCCCCTGGGCCATGGCCTGCCCCGCCGAGGCCGCCCGCTCGGGGCCAAAGCCCGCCAGGAGGAAGTACCGCTCCAAGGCCAGGCCCAAAAGGCGAAAAAGGCCACGTACCCCAGGGCGATAAGGGCGAGGAAGAGAAGGGCGCGAAGGAAAAAGCGCATCTTGCCTCAAGGATAGGCCCCGGGGCCTTCCCGCCCCAGGGCCTAGGCGGCGGCTATCGGCAACGCACGTCCTCGCCAAACCACTTCTTGGAGATCTGGGCGTAAGTGCCGTCCTTCATCAGGTCGGCCAGGGCTTGGTTGAGGGCATCCAACAGGCCCTTGTTCCCCTTGGCCACCGCCATGGCCACCCTCTCCTGGAAAAGGAGCTCGCCCAGCTGAAGGGTGCCCTCCAGCTTCCTTTCCTTGATGGCCTCCTTGGCCACGAAACGGTCGGTGATCCAGGCGTCCAGGCGGCCCGCCAGGAGGTCTTGGAGGGCATCGGGGTCCTTCTGGTAGGTGCGCACCTGTTTGACCCCGGGGATCTTCTGGGCGGCCTCCATGTAGGTGGTGCCGATCTGCACCCCCACCACCTTGCCCTGGAGGTCCTTGGCGGTACTAGGCCCTCCCTTTTTGCTCACGATCACCCCGCCCGTGCAGTAATGAGGGTTGGTGAAGTCCACCGCTTTGGCCCGCTCCTCGGTGATGCCGTGGGAGGCGATGACGAAGTCAAAGCGCCCCTGGTTGAGCTGGATGAGGAGGCTGTCAAAGGACTGGGCGATCCAAACGGGTTTCAAGCCCAGCTTCTTGGCGATGGCGTTGCCCAGGTCCACCTCAAAGCCCGCAAGCTGGTTCTTCTCGTCAAAGTAGTTGAAGGGGGGGAAGGCCCCTTCCGTGCCGATGCGGATTTCCCCTGAGCGCCGGATGGCGTCGAAGCTCCGCACCTGGGCCAAGGACAAGCCCAGCGCCAACACTCCCAGCCAAAGCGCAAACCTTTTCATGCCCACCTCCTAACGGGGCTGATTATACACGCCTAGGCCCAGCGCACCCACATCACCCTCCCCGTGATGGGGTGCCTCAGGGCCAGGCGCACCCCGTAGGTGTAGCTTCCCGGGCGGTGGGGGCGGAAGCCCCCTCGTACCCCCCCTGGGAAGGGGCCAGGGGAACCACCTCCAGCTCCCCCGTGCTCCGCTTGACCACCAGCTGGACCTCCAGGAAGGGCTTCAGGGCCTCGGGCACCTCCCCCTCCACCCAGGCCCGCACCCGGAGGGGCTCGCCATTGAGGGTGAGGTGGCCCGGGGCCTCCACCCGAAGCCCCAGGGCGAAAAAGACAGGAAGAGTTTGGTGGAGAGCCTCCAGGGTTTTGGTCGCCTCCCGGGCGCGCTGGGCCATCTCCGCCCCCCTTTGGTAAAGGGCCAGGTACTCCCTCACCATGCGGGCGGCGCTGAAGTAGGGCCCCACGGTGCGCAGGCTCTCGTGGATCATGGCCAGCCAGCTGGCGGAGTAGCCCTCGGGGCCCTTGGCGTAGAAGAGGGGGAGGACCTCGGACTCCAGGACGTCGTAGAGGGCCTGGGCGTCGGCCATGTCCTGGGCCTCCTCGCTTTCGTAGACCCTTTCGTCCCCGATGGCGAAGCCGTTCTTGCCGTTAAAGGCCTCGGCCCACCAGCCGTCCAGGACGCTCAGGTTGAGGGCCCCGTTGAGGGCCGCCTTCATGCCGCTGGTGCCGCTGGCCTCCATGGGGCGGCGGGGGGTGTTGAGCCAGACGTCGGAGCCATGGACCAGGAGGCGGGCCAGGTACATGTCGTAGTCCTCCACCACCACCATGCGGTCCTCGAGGCCCAGCTCCCGGATCCTGGCCACGAGCTCCTGCAGGTAGGCCTTACCGGGCTCGTCCTTGGGGTGCGCCTTCCCGGCGAAGACGAACTGCACGGGGTAAGGCCCCCGGAGGATCTTGACCAGGCGCTCGGGGTCCCGGAAGAGGAGGACGGCCCGCTTGTAGGTGGCGAAGCGGCGGGCGAAGCCGATGGTAAGGGCCTCGGGGTCCAGAAGGCGCTCGGCCTCCCGCAGGCGGCTTGGGCTTTCCCCGTTGCGGCGGCGCTGCTCGTAGACCCGTTGCCGCACCTCGCGAACGAGCTCGGCGCGAAGCTCTCTATGGATGCGCCAAAACTCCTCCCCCAGGCCCTCCACCTTCCAGGTGGTGGGGTCCTCGGGACGCTTTGACCACTCGGGGCCGAAGACCTCGGCGTAGTGGCGGCGAAGCCTCGGGTGGAGGAAGGTCCAGGTGTGAACCCCGTTGGTGACGTGGCCGATGGGCACCTCCTCCGGGAGGAGGTCCGGCCAAAGGTGGTGGAACATCCGGCGGGAGACCTCCCCGTGGAGGCGGCTCACCCCCCCGGCCTGGGCGCTGGTCTTAAGGGCCAGGTTGGACATGGAAAAAACCCTGCCCCAGGGCTTCTCCTCGAGGCCCAAGGCCAGGACCCCCTCCCGGTCCGCCCCCAGCCTTTCCCAAAGGTGGCCCAGGTACTGGTCCATGAGCTCCAGGGGAAAGGCGTCGTGCCCGGCGGGCACCGGGGTGTGGGTGGTAAAGAGGGCCCCCGCCCGGACCAGCTCCAGGGCCAGGGGGAAGGGATGGCCCTCCTCCACCAGCTCCCTCATCCGCTCCAAACCCAAAAAGGCCGAGTGCCCCTCGTTCATGTGGAAGACCTCGGGGGAAAGGCCCAGGGCCCTAAGAAGCCGCATCCCCCCGATGCCCAAGACCATCTCCTGCTTGAGGCGCATCTCCAGACCCGGGGCGTAGAGCCGGGCCGTGATCTCCCGATCCTCCGGGGCGTTTTCCGGAAGGTCGGCGGTGAGGAGGTAGACCGGCACCGCCCCCACCTGCACCCGGTAAGCCCCAAGCCACACCGTGCGCCCGGGGAACTCCACCCCCACCCTGAGGGGCTTTCCCTCCCGGTCCCCCACCGGCAGCAGGGGAAGCTCCTCGGGGCGGAGAAGCTCGTAGACCTCCACCTGGGCGCCTTCCTTGGAGAGCCGCTGGTGAAAATAGCCCTCGTGGTAGAAGATCCCCACCCCCACCAGGTTCAAGCCCAGATCGCTGGCCGCCTTCACGTGGTCCCCGGCCAGCACCCCAAGCCCCCCGGCGTAGATGGGCAAGGAGCTGTGAAACCCGTATTCGGCGGAAAAGTAGGCGGTAAGGGGGCCCTTCTTCCGCTGGCGCTCCTCCAGATAGGCCCTAAGGGCCTGCAACACCCCCTGGACCCGGGCCGGGTAGCCGGTGCCGAGGAGGCCTTCCAGACGGGCAGGGTCCACCTCGAGGAGGAGCTTCACGGGGTTACCGCGGAAGCGCTTCCAAAGGGAGGGGTCCACCTCCTGAAAAAGCTCTGCCGCCTCCGGGTTCCAGCTCCACCAAAGGTTGTAGGCGAGCTCCCTGAGGCCCCTCAGGGGCTCGGGGAGCTCGGGCATGGCCGTGATGTGCCTAGGGTCCTCACGAGGGGGGATTATACCGGCTTTGGGGGGAGGGCGGCGGTCCGTACCACCCATGCGGCATGGGGTGGTATCACCTGAGGCGCCGCCAGAGCTCGGGGCTCAAGAGAAGGGCCACGGGCAGGATCTCTATCCGGCCCGCCCACATCAAGAGGATGAGGACCCCCTTGGCGAGGGGATGGAGGCCGGCGTAAGAGCCATGGGCCCCACGGGGCCCAGGCCCGGGCCGATGTTGCCGATGGCTTGGGCGCTGGCGGTGAAGGCCACCACGAAGTCCTTCTCCAAAAGGGCCAGGGCCAGGTTCCCGCGGCGAAAAGCAGTGTAGAGGAAGACGAAGACGGAAACCTGGCGCAGGGCCTCCTCGGAAACCACCCTCGCCCCCAGGCGCAGGGGCAGCACCGCCTGGGGGTGAAGGGTGCGGGTGATCTCCCGCCTGAGGAAGCCGAAGAGCAAGAGCCAGCGCACCACCTTGATCCCGCCCGCCCCGAGCCCGCGCTCCCCCCCACGAACATGAGGAAGACCAGCACCGCCTGGGCGGGTACCACCCACCCGGCGAAGTCCACGCTGGCGAAGCCCGTGGTGGTGAGGATGGAAACCACCTGGAAGAAGGCGTGGCGGAGGCTTTCCTCGAGCCGTAGAGGTGGTGGGTGTAAAGGTAGAAGCCAAAAGGGCCCCCGCCAGGAGGGTCAAGGTCCCATAGGCCCGAAACTCGGGGTCCCGCAAAAGGGGCCCCACCTCCCGGCCGAAGAGGAGGCGGTACTGGAGGATAAAGTTCACCCCCGCCAAAAACATGAAGAAGCTCCCCGCCCAGTGGGCCAGGGGAGGGTAGGCGGCGAAGCTTTGCGGGTTGGGGCTAAACCCCCCGGCCGGGGTGGTGGCCAGGGCGTTGGCCAAGGCCTCAAAGGCGGGCACCCCCGCCCCAAGGTAGGCCAGAAAGGCCAAGGCGGTGAGGAGGAGGTACACCCGGAGCACCGCCTGGGCGGTGTGGCGAAGCCTGGGGGTGAGCTTCTCCTTCTCCACCCCGGTAGCCTCGGCGAAGAAGGCCTGGCGGCCCGCCACCTGGAGCTGGGGAAAGACCACCAGGAAGAGGAGGACGATGCCGATGCCGCCCATCCACTGGGTGAAGCCCCGCCAGAGGAAAAGGCTCTGGCCAAAGCGGCCGAAATCGGTGAGCACCGTGGCCCCGGTGGTGGTGAACCCCGAGACCGCCTCAAAGAGGGCGTCCAGGTAGCCAAGCCCCCCGGAAACCCAGTAGGGCACCGCCCCCAAAAGGGGCACCGCCAGCCACAAGAGGGCCACGCTGGCGAAGACCTCGGCCCGCCTGGGCTGGGCCTCCGGGTGTCCTAAGGCCTGGAGGAGGCGCCCAAGCCCAAACCCTAAAAGGGCCGCCAGGGCGAAGCCCCGGGCATCTTCCCGCCACAGGAAGGCGAGGAAGGCGAAGGCGAGGAGCACCCCCCCGAAGCCCTGGTAGGTGAGGCCCAGGAGGTAGAGGCTGGAGCGGAACCCCCCTCTAGCCGAGGATCCGGGCCACGACCGCATCCGCCACCTCCCGGGCCACCACCAGGAAGAGCCGGTCCCCGGGGAGGGCCTCGAGGCCCTCCCGGTACAGCATCACCCGGTGGTCCCGCTCCAAGGCGATGGGGGCCACCTGGGGCCCCGCAAGCCCCCGCAAGGACCTGGGGACAAAGCTTTCGGGAAGCTCCACCTCCAGAAGCTCGATGTTCTCGTCCATGGTGGAAACGTGCTCCACGTTCTCCGGACCCAGGAAGTCCAACACCGCCCGCACCGCCGCCTGGCGGGGGGTGAGGGGCAGGTCAATCCCCACCTCCTCAAAGAGCCTCCGGGTCTCGGAGCGGGAAACCCGGGTGATGACCTTGCCCACCCGAGCTGCTTGGCGAGGAGGGAAGCCAGGAGGTTCTTCTCGTCGTGTCGGTAACGGCCACCACGGCATCGGCCTCCGCCATCCCCTCAGCCTGCAGAAGCTCCAGGTCGGTGCCGTCCCCCTGGATGATGAGGGCCCCCGGCAGCTCCTGGGCCAGCCACTGGCACCGCTCCCCGCTAGGTTCTATGACCACCACCTCTATCCGCCGCCGCACCAGTTCCTGGGCCACCATGAAGCCCACGTTGCCCCCCCCCAGGACCATCACCCGGCGCACCCCCCGGCCCGAGGCAAAGCAGGCCTCCAGCTCGGGAAAGGCCTTGAGGGTGGTGACGAAGAGGAGCTTGTCCCCTGGCTCCAGCACCAGCTCGGAAAACTTGGGGTGGGCAAAGCTCTGGAACTCCCCGTGGCGCACCACCCCCACCACCAAGACCCCTTCCGGCCAGGAAAGCTCGGAGAGGAGGCGGTGGGCGTAGGCCCCCCCCTCCTTGACCCGGTACTCCACGAAGCGGAGCCGCCCCTCCGCCAGGAACTCCGTGTCCACCGCCCCGGGAACCAGGATGACCTCCACGATCTCCCGGGCCATGGCCCGCTGGGGCCAGAGGACCTTGTCTATGCGGGTGCCCAGGATCTCGGCGGTGCGGGGGTCGGTGAGGACCTCCACGTACCCCCCCTTGCCCACGAAGCAGAGGGTCTCCTTGGCCCCAAGCCCTTGGCCAAAAGGCTCGCCAGGAGGTTGATCTCGTCGGAGTCGGTGCTGGCGATGAAGAGGTCCGCCCGGTCCACCCCGGCCTCCCTCAGGGTGTCGGGTCCGTGGCCCCCCCCACCACCACCTTGACGTCCAGCGAGGCGAAGCGTTCCTTGGCCTGGGGGTTGCGGTCAATGACCACCACCTCGTGGGCCTTCTCCAAGGTGCGGGCCAGCTCCCCCCCCACCTCCCCGCCCCCGGCGATGACGATGTACATATCGCCCCTATCCTACGCCTGGACCCCGTGGAGGTCGTGGGTCTCCGCCCGGGTGATGCGCACGGGGATCCGGTCCCCCACCCGCACCGTGCCGTCGGTCTCCACGTACACCACCCCGTCAATCCCCGGGGAGTCGCGGTAGGTGCGGCCCACGGCAAGACCGGGCTCGGGGAGCTCGTCCACCAGGACCTCGAGGGTCTTCCCCACGAGGCGCTGGTTCTTCCGGAGGCTCACCCGGGCCTGGAGCTCAAGAAGCCTCGCTTTACGCTCCTCCTTGACCTCCTCGGGCACGGGGTCCGGGAGGCGGTTGGCCTCGGCCCCCTCCACCGGGGAGTAGGCGAAGACCCCCACCCGGTCCAGCTCCGCCTCCTCCAGGAAGTCCAAGAGGATCTGGAAGTCCTCCTCCGTCTCCCCGGGGAAGCCCACGATGAAGGTGGAACGGAGGGCAAGCCCCGGCACCGCCTCCCGCCAGGCCCTTAGGGTCTTGAGGTGGCTTTGGTACCCCCCGGGGCGGCGCATGAGGCGGAGGATTCGTTCAGAAGCGTGCTGAAGGGGGACATCCAGATAGGGCAGCACCTTCCCCTCGGCCATGAGGGGGAGCAGGTCCTTCACGTGGGGGTAGGGGTAGACGTAGTGGAGGCGGATCCAGGCTCCAAGCTCCGCCATGTGGGCGAGGAGGTCCTTGAGCTCGGCCCGCACCGGCCGGTCGCCCCAGACGCTCTCCCGGTGCCCCAGGTCCACCCCGTAGGCGGAGAGGTCCTGGGCGATGAGGAGGAGCTCCTTGGTGCCCGTGGCCACGAGCCTCGCCGCCTCGGCGAGCACGTCGGCGGCGTCCCGGGAACGGAGCCTCCCCCGCAGCTTAGGGATGATACAGAAGCTACAGCGGTGGTCGCACCCCTCGGAGAGCTTCAGGTAGGCGTAGTGGCGGGGGGTGAGCTTGACCTGGGGGGCACCAGGTCCAAAAAGGGGTCCCGGGGGGCGGGAAGGACCGCCTGCACCGCCTCGAGGACCCTCTCCACCTCCCCTGGGCCCGTGATCTCCAGGACCTTGGGGTGCTTCTTCCGGATGACCTCGGGCCTGGCCCCCAGGCACCCCGTGACCACCACCTGGCCGTTTTCCCGGAGGGCCTCCCCGATAGCCTCCAGGCTCTCCTCCACCGCGGGGGTGATGAAGCCGCAGGTGTTGACGATGACGAGCTCCGCCTCCTTGTAGGTGGGGCTCGTCTCGTAGCCTAAGGCCTTCAGCCGGGAAAGGATCTGCTCGGAGTCCACCAAGGCCTTGGGGCACCCCAGGCTCACAAAACCGATCTTCGCCATAGGCCTCCCGGGGCCCGCAGGCCCCAACAAAGGAAGAGTATAACCAAGGAGGGGAGCCCCTTTCTAGAGGGCCCTTCATACCCCTTTGGCGTGAGCCTTCGCCTAAGCCCGAGTACGGAAGCCCTGCGGGCCTTTTTGACCGGGGCCCCCATGCTGGCCCAAGCCAGCATGGGGTGGTATCAGGGGAAGCGCCGGGTAAGGGGCTTGCCGGGCTCCCCCAGGGGCCCGAGGTCCTTCCCCTCCAGGATGACCCGCACCGCCCCCGGGTTGCCGGAGCGCACCTCCACGGGCAGGTCAAAGGAAAGCTCCGCCCCCACCTCGGGAATGCCCTCGTAAAGCCGCTTCTCCCCTTGGGTGACCCGAAGCCAACTCCGGCCCTCCACCTTTAGGACCAGCCTCCCCGCAACGGCCTCCGCCTCCTTAGGAGAAGGAGGGGTCTGGGGCAGGGCCTCGAGGCGGTAGCGGAGGGCCAGGGGACGGTCCAGGGCGATTTCCTCCTCGAGGGGCCGGTACCCGGGAAGCTCCAGGCGGAGGACCCGTCTGCCCCCCTCCAAGGGCGGGGCCTCCAGGGGGGTCTGGCCCAGGTAAAAGCCGTCCAGGTAGACCCGGGCCCCGGGGGGCTCGGAGGCCACCCTAAGGGGGTAGCGCTCCGGCGCCTCGGGCGTGGGCTTGGGGGGAAGCTCCACCACCTGGGCGGGCCTCGGCCGGAGGAGAAGGAAGGCCCCGTAGCCCAGGCCCAAAAGGAGGAAGAAGGCCAGAAAAAGGCCCCAGGGAAGGCGCC
>BBBN01000030.1 GCA_001311585.1 Thermus sp. JCM 17653 | reverse complement strand
GGAGCCTCATGGCCGCCGAGGCCCTCAAGGTCCTCCTCGGCCTGGGGAGGCCTCTCGCCGGGCACCTGCTCCTCTACGACGCCTGGAAGGAAGCTTCCGCAAGCTACGCACGCGCCGCAACCCCTCCTGCCGGTGTGCGGAGACAACCCCGCCCAGAAGGAGCTTATAGATTACGAGGTTTTCTGCGGGCTATAAGTACCCCACCGCGGCTTTCGCCGCGGCGGGGAACCCAAAAGAGCCTCCTCCTAGAGCATCCCGGTGGTATTACCCGGAAGGCACCTAGCGGGCCTCGAGGGGCACGTAGGGCACGTCCAGCTCCCCGATGTACTTGGCATCGGGGCGCAGGAGACGGTTGTCCAGCTCCTTGTACTCCAGAATGTGCCCCACCCAGCCGGAGATGCGGGCCACGGCGAAGATGGGGGTGAAGAACTCCAGGCCAAAGCCCAGGTCGGAGTAGACCACCCCGGAGTAGAAGTCCACGTTGGGTAGATGCCCCGGGGGTTCAGGACCTTCCCCGCCTCCTCCTCCACGATCTTCAGGATCTGGTACTCGGTGGAGTGGCCATGGGTTTCGGCCACCACCCGGGCCAGGCGCTCCAGCACCCCAGCCCTCGGGTCAAAGGCCTTGTAGACCCGGTGGCCCATGCCCATGATGCGCTCCTTCCGAGCCAGCTTCTCCCGCACCCACTCCCGGGCCCGCTCGGGGGTGCCGATCTCCCGGATCATCTTCATCACCGCCTCGTTGGCCCCCCCGTGCCGGGGGCCTTGAGGGAGGCCACGGCGGCGGTGATGGCCGAGTAGAGATCGGTCTCCGTGGAGAAGGCGGCGATGGCGGTGAAGGTGCTGGCGTTGAAGCCGTGCTCGGCGTGGAGGATGAGGCGGCGTCCATCAGCGCTCCTGCTCGGGGGAAGGCTCCGTGCCGTTGGCCATGTAGAGGAAGTTAGCGGCGTGGGAGAGGTCCTCCCTCGGGGGAAGGGGGTCCTTGCCCTCCCGCAAGCGCTTGTTGGCGGCCACGATGGTGGCGAACCTGGCGATGAGGTCCAGGCCCTTCTGGTAGAGGGCCTCCCGGGAGATGTCCCCCTCGGTGGGGTCCAGCATGCCCAGCTCGGAAACGGCGGTGCGCAGGAAGCTCATGGGGTGGGCCGAGGTGGGGTAACGTCGGAAAGAGGCAAGGAGGTGGTCCGGCAGGGCCCGCCGCGCGCCAGGTCCTTTTTGAAGGCCGCAAGCTCCTCTCTCCCCGGTAGCCTCCCGTGGAGGAGGAGGAAGGTGGTTTCCTCAAAGGTGCTCTTCTCCGCCAGCTCCTGGATGGGGATGCCGTAGTAGTAGAGGCGGCCCGCCTCCCCGTCGATGAAGCACATCCGGCTTTCCGTGAAGAGAACGCCCTCCAAACCCCGTGCCACTTCCATACTTCCTCCTTTTCCGCACCCCAAGGGTGCTTCCCCCCCATCATACAGGGAGCGGTTAGAGGGCGTCCTCCTGAAGGATCAGGGTCTTGAGGTAGAGGCTCTCCGGGACGTGGAGGCTCCAGGGGTGGTCCTTGGGCTGGTGGGTAAGGGCGTGGACCCGAAGGCGCATCCCCCGATCGGCGGCGGCCCGGCGGGCCACCTCCAAGAGGTCCTCGGCCTTCAGGTAGTAGCTGCAGCTGGAAAGCCAAAGGTAGCCCTCCGGGGCGAGAAGCCTTAAGGCTCCCGCACCAGGTCCACCAAGTGGCGCTTCATGGCGGGAAGCTCCTCGGGGCGCTTTACCAAGGTGGGCGGATCCAAGAGTACGTGGTGGAAGGGGCCCTCCAGGGTCTTGAGCACCGCCAAGGCGTCCCCGTGGCGGATGTCCACCCGAAGGCCTGCCCCCATGGCGGCCCGGTCCAAGACGGCCAGGGCCTCCAGGTCCTTGTCCACCGCCAGGGCGTAGGCCCCCTTGCGGGCGGCCCTCAAGGCGAAGCCCCCCACGTAGCTGTACACGTCCAAGACCCTTTCCCCGGGGCGCACCATGGCCTCCAGGAGGCGGCGGTTTTCCCGCTGGTCCAGGTAGAAGCCCGTCTTCTGGGCGAGGGCCAGGGGGATGGGAAAGAGGAGGCCGTCCTCCTCCACCTCCAGGACCTCGGGCACCTCCCCATAGAGCACCCCCACCCGCTCGGGAAGGCCCTCTTGCCGCCGGGCCTCGAGGTCGCTCCGCTCGTAGACTCCCCGGGGGGCCACGGCCTCCACCAAGGCGGGGAGCCAGACCTCCCTAAGGACCTCCATCCCCCGGGTGCGCACCTGGAGGACCAGGACCTCCCCGAAGCGGTCCACCACCAAACCGGGAAGCCCGTCCGCCTCCCCGTGGACCAAACGGTAGGCGCTTCCCAGGCCTTCCCGCTTCCTTAGGGCGCGGGCGAAGCGCTGGCGGAAGAAGGCCCGGTTCAGGGGCCCGCGGTCAAAGCGGTAGGCCCGGAAGGGAACCCGGGAACGAGGGTCAAAGTAGCCCACCGCCAAAAAGTCCCCGTCCGCGGCCAAGGCCTCGGCCACCCCCGCCTCCTCCGGGGCCTCTTCTAGCTCGTCCCGGTAGAGGTTGGGGTAAAAGTTCCGGACCTTGCGCTCTTTCCCCGGCTTGACCACCACCCTCAGCACGGGGCTCAGCATACCCCGGCTTAAGTACCCCAAAAGAGCTTCCTCCTAGCCCTGACTCGGGTATCCCGTGTTGCGAGGGCACGTGGCCCTCAGGCGCGGCCTACGGTGCCCATGAGGGTGAACTTCTCCCGGATCACCTGCTTCAGGTACTCCCGTCCCCTGCCGAGGATCTTCCTGGGGTCGAACTCCTTGGGGTTTTGCGTCACCACCTCGCGGATCCCCAGGGTCATGGCCAGGCGCAGGTCGGTATCGATGTTGATCTTGGCGATGCCGTTGGGGATGGCCTTGCGGATGTCCTCGTCGTGGATGCCCGTGGCCTCCTTGAGCTCGGCCCCCGTGGCAAGAAGCTTCTCCTTAAGCCAGGCGGGAACCCCGCTCGCCCCGTGAAGCACCAGGGGAATAGGCACCCGTTTGCTGATCTCCTCGAGGCGCTTGTGGTCGATGTAGGGGCGACCCTTCCCTTTGTAGGCCCCGTGGCTCGTGCCGATGGCGATGGCCAGGTAGTCGATCCCGGTCTCCGCCACGAAGCGCTCCGCCTCCTCGGGGTCGGTGAGGAAGGTCTCCGCCTCGGAGACCTGGATGTTGTCCTCAATGCCCTGGAGACGGCCGAGTTCGGCCTCCACGCTCACCCCCACGGCGTGGGCGGCCTCCACCACCTTCTTGGTCTCCCGCACGTTCTCCTCAAAGGGATGGTGGCTGGCGTCGATCATCACGCTGGTGAAGCCCGCCCTGAGGGCCTGCATCACCATCTTGAAGTCCGCCCCGTGGTCCAGGTGGAGGACCACGGCACCCGGGTGCGGCTGGCCATGTCCTTCACCAGGTTGGCCAAGTTCTCCATCCCGGCGTACTTCCGGGCCCCGTCGGAAACCTGGATGAAGACCGGAGCCCTTAGTTCCTCGGCCACCTCGAGGATGGCCTGGGTGATCTCCAGGTTGTTGGTGTTGAAGCTGGGCACCGCGTAGCCTTCACGCCTCGCCTTGTCCAGGACCTCTTTACCGATCACCAAGGGCATAGATGACCTCCTTAAGCGCTTTTAGGTTTTCCGCCACCGGGCGGTCGTTAAAAAGGGCGCTGCCCGCCACGACCACATCGGCCCCCGCCCGGTACACCTCGGCCACGGTCTTTCGGTTCACGCCCCCATCCACCTCGATCAGGCAACCCGGGTTCAGGCGGTCCCGCATCTCCTTGAGGCGCCTGAGCCTGGGAGTGGCGGTGGGGATGTACCGCTGCCCCCCAAACCCCGGGTTCACGCTCATGAGAAGGGCCAGGTCCAGCTCGGGCAGGAGGGGCTCAAAGGCCTCCAGGGGCGTGGCCGGGTTCACGGCGAGCCCCGCCTTCTTGCCCAGCTCCTTCACCTTCTGCACCGCCCGGTGGGGGTGGTAGGTGGCCTCAAAGTGCACGGTGATGTGGTCCGCCCCCGCCTGGGCGAAGTCCTCGAGGTAGCGCTCCGGCTGCACGATCATGAGGTGGACGTCCAGGGGCAAAGAGGTGACCCGCCGCACCGCCTCCACCAGGATCGGCCCGAAGGTGAGGTTGGGGACGAAAAGGCCGTCCATCACGTCCAGGTGGATCCAGTCCACCCCCGCCGCCTGGGCCTCCTCTATGGCCTCCTTGAGCCTGGCAAGGTCTGCCGTGAGGATGGAGGGCGCAAACTTCATCTTCTCCCCCTAGGCCACCCGCAGGTGTCCCCGCTCAATGGCCAGCTCCCGCATCTTAACCAGGTAATAGGCGATGATGAGCTGGGTCAGGGCCAGGGGGTAGCTCTGCCCCGCCTTGTCCCAGAAGGTGCCCACCAAGCTGGGGTCAAAGTGCTCTGCATGGGGGCCCAGGTGCTCCCAGATGATGCGCTCAAAGGTCTGGGCCTGCTCCGGGGTAACGTTGCCGGTGATGTCCAGGATGTCGGCCTCCCGGCGGGTCTCCAGGCGGATCAGGGCCTCGTCCTCGTAGGCCGAGTGGAGGACCTCGGAGAGGTCCAGACGGGGCAGGGTGTGCTTGAGGGTGATGCGCACGTTCAGGGTGCTGGGGTTTTCCGGATCGTAGCCCAAAGGGCGGTAGAAGCGCACCACAATGTCCGCGTGCTCCTTTTGCGGCCAGATAAAGGCCTTGGAATCGGGCATGCGCCGCTCTATATCCGCCAAGACCTCCTCCGGGGTGTAGCCCCGCTTGGCCACGTCCCGCTTCACCTTCCACTCCCGCCTCAGCTCCTCCTCGGGGTCCAGGTAGACGGTAAGGTGGTAGCGCCCCCTAAGGGCGGGGGAGTAGAGGGTGAGGAGGCCCTCCAGGATGACCACCCGGGGGATGAGCCTCCCCCCTCCTCCACCGCCCTGGGCGCGGCACGTACACGGGGGGGTCAAAGGTGCCGGTGGAGTGGTTGTACACGGGCTTCAAGATGGGCTCCCCCTCGGCCAGAAGCCTCACGTGCTGCTCCATGATGTCCATGTAGTTGCACTCGGGGTTCAAGGGGGTGATGCCCAGCTCCTTGCGCTGCTTGCGGTCGTACTTGTGGTAGTCGTCCACGCAGATCCCCGTGGTCCGCTCCACACCCAAAAGGCGGGCGATCCCTGAGGAGAGGGTGGTCTTTCCCGCCCCCGAGTCGCCGGCGATGCCGAGCATGAAGGGTCTATGGGGCATGCTCCTCCTCCTTCCCGTGGAAGACCGAACTCTGGTAAATGTCCTCCGCCTCTATCCTCATGAGCTCCTCGGGGGTCACAGGCCCCGCCTTCTGGTAAAGGCGGTAGGCCTGGCGCAGCTTGAAACGGTCCAGGGCGTTGCGGACGCTCCGGGCGTAGGCGAAGTTGGGCAAGCGCATCCGCCGTTCTAGATATTCCCTGAAGGCCTTCTCCGCCTCCGGGCTAAAGCGGTACCCTTGGCGCTCCAGCATCATCCTACCGATGAGGAAAAGCTCCTCCAAGGTGTAAGGGGGGAACTCTATGTGGTGGGCGATGCGGGAGCGCATGCCGGGGTTTAGGGCGAAGAACTCCTCCATGCGGTCCTTGTAGCCCGCCAGGATCACCACCAGGTCCTCCCGCTGGTTCTCCATGACCTGGAGGAGGATCTCCAGGGTCTCCTGGCCGTAGTCCCGCTCGTTCTCCGCCCGGTAGAGGCTGTAGGCCTCGTCGATGAAGAGCACGCCCCCCATGGCCCGCTTCAGCACCTCCTTGGTCTTGGGGGCGGTGTGGCCGATGTACTGGCCCACCAGGTCGTCCCGGCTGGCCACCACCAGGTGGTCCCGGCGGATGTAGCCCAACCTGTGGAGGATGGTGGCCATGCGTAGGGCCACCGTGGTCTTCCCCGTGCCCGGGGGGCCCACGAAGGCCATGTGCAGGGTGGGCCGGTCGGCGGTAAGCCCCAGCTCCCGACGCAGGCGGTCCACGGAGAGGTAGGCGGCGATCTCCCGGATCCGCCGCTTGACGGGCCTAAGGCCCACCAGCTCCTGGTCCAGCTGCTCCAAGACGGCCTCTATCTCTGGGCTCTTGACCACCGCCAGGCCTTGATGGGGGTTCTCCATGGCGCTCCTCCCGGGAAGGCCGGGGCTACCCGGCCCCCCCTCCTACTCCTCCCGGTACCGCTCCCCCGCTGGCCTTTGGGTGGCGTAGGCCTCGAGGGTGTACTTAAGCCGCCTCCCGTCGCTGTAGAGGGTACGGTGGAGGCGGAAGCCGGGCTCTTCCTTGGGCCTGTGGGCGATGAAGGAGACCCGCTGGGCCTGCCACATGGGGGAGGGATCGTAGCCGTTCACCTTGATGTAGTGGTTGGGAAAGGCCTCCCGGCACTTCCGGAACTCGTACATGGCCGGGGCGGGGTCCTCCAGGTCAAACATGGGCAGGCCCCACATGTTCCAGTAGACGTTGTAGGGGCTGGGGTCGTCGGTGTACTCAATGGACACCGCCCAGCGTTTTGGATGATGTAGCGGATCTGGGCCTCGATCTCCTCGTCGGTGAGGTCCGGCAGGTAGGAAAAGGTCCCTTGGGTGATCCTCATGGCTTACCTCCTTTAGCTCGGGGTGGGCAGGACATCGGGGGTGTCGGTGGAGGCGAAGTCAAAGGTGACGCTCCCCCAGGTCTCCAAAGCGGCGGCCAAGGCAGGGGAGTGCTGGGCCGCCTTCTTAAGGATCTCCGGGCCCTCCGCCAGGATGTCCCGACCCTCGTTCCTGGCCTTGACCATGGCCTCGAGGGCCACCCGGTTGGCCGTGGCCCCCGCCTGGATGCCCATGGGTGGCCGATGGTGCCCCCCCCGAACTGCAACACCACGTCGTCCCCGAAAAGGGAAAGGAGCAGGTGCATCTGCCAGCGTGGATCCCCCCGGAGGCCACGGGCATCACCGCCGGCAGGTAGGCCCAGTCCTGGTCAAAGTAGATGCCCTTCACCGGGTCCGCCTTCACGTACTGCTTCCGCAGGATGTCGTAGTAGCCCCGCACCAGGTTGGGGTCCCCCTCCAGCTTGCCCACGGCGGTGCCGGCGTGGATGTGGTCCACCCCCAGCATGCGCATCCACTTGGCCAGAACCCGGAAGTTGATGCCGTGGTTCTTCTGCCGGGTGAAGGTGGCGTGGCTGGCGCGGTGGAGGTGGAGGATCATCCCGTTCTTGTGGCACCAGTTGGACACCGACTGCAAGGCGGTGTAGCCCATGGTGAGGTCCACCATGACGATGATGGAACCGATCTCCTTGGCGAACTCCAGCCGCTCGTACACGTCCTCCATGGTGGCGGCGGTGACGTTCATGTAGTGACCCTTGCGCTCCCCCGTGACCTCCTCGGCCTTCATCACCGCCTCCTGGGCGTAGAGGAAACGGTCCCGCCAGCGCATGAAGGCTGGGAGTTGATGTTCTCGTCGTCCTTGGTGAAGTCCAGCCCCCCCGCCAAGGCCTCGTAGACCACCCGCCCGTAGTTCCTCCCGGAAAGCCCCAGCTTGGGCTTCACCGTGGCCCCGAGGAGAGGACGGCCGTACTTGTTCAGCATGTCCCGCTCCACGGGGATGCCGTGGGGAGCCCCCTTGAAGGTCTTGAGGTAGGCCACGGGGATGCGCAGGTCCTCCAGCCTAAGGGCCCTCAAGGCCTTGAACCCGAAGACGTTGCCGATGATGCTGGAGGTCATGTTGGCGATGGAGCCTCCTCAAAGAGGGCGAGGTCGTAGGCGATCCAGGCGAAGTACTGCTCGGGGTTCCCCGGCACCGGCTCCACCTGGAAGGCCTTGGCCTGGTAGCGGTCCAGGCTGGTCAGGCGGTCCGTCCAGACCACGGTCCAGGTGGCGGTGGAGGACTCCCCGGCCACCGCCGCCGCCGCCTCCTCCGGCTCAATCCCCGGCTGGGGGGTGATGCGGAAAAGAGCGATGGTGTCGGTGTCTTTGGGCTCGTAGTCGGGCTGCCAGTAGCCCATCTCTTTGTACTCCACCACCCCGCCCTTCTTGTACATGGCCTTTTTGTCCGTCATGCCCTACCTCCCTAATAGGCCACGGCTGATGCCCCGAAGCTTTCCCAGCTGGTGCCGGGCCTCCACCTTGCGCAGGGTGCGGGTGGCCCCGCGGATGACCAGGCTCTCCGTCCAGGCCCACCTTTCCCCGTAACGCACCCCCTTGAGGAAGGGCCCGTCGGTGATGCCGGTGGCGGCGAAGTGGGTGTCCTCGGCCCGGCAGAGCTCTTCCAGGGTGTAAACCTTCTCCAGGTCAAAGCCCGCATGGACCAGGTTCCAGCGCTCCTCCTCGCTCTGGGGGTCCCAGGCGCATCTGCATGCCGCCCCCCAGGGCCTTGACCGCCACGGCGGCGATCACCCCTCCGGGGTGCCCCCGGTGCCCATGAGGACGTCTACGCCCGTGTCCGGGAGCACGGCGGCCAAGGCCCCGGCCACATCCCCATCGGTTTGGAGGCTGATGCGGGCCCCCGCCAGGCGGATCTCCTCTATGAGCCGGGCGTGCCGGGGCTTGTCCAGGACAAACACCGTGAGCTCCCGCACCTCCTTCTTGAGGGCGCGGGCGATCTCCTTGAGGTTGTCGGCCACCGAGGCCCGGAGGTCCACGGCCTCCCGGGCCTCCGGGCCCACCACCAGCTTGGCGGCGTAAAAGCCGGGGCCGGGGTTGAAGAGGGCGCCCTCGGGGGCGGCGGCGATGACGCTGATGGCCCCATAGCGCCCCAGGGCGAGAAGCCGCGTTCCCTCCACGGGGTCCACGGCCAGGTCCCAAAGGGGGCCCTCCCCCTGGCCCAGGACCTCCCCGTTGTAGAGCATGGGGGCCTGGTCCTTTTCTCCCTCGCCGATGACCACCCGGCCGCGGAAGTCCAGGCTGTTCAGGAGGAGGCGCATGGCCTCCACCGCCGCCCGGTCCCCCCCCTCCTTGTCCCCCCGGCCCACAAAGCGGGCCGAGGCCAAGGCGGCGGCTTCGGTGGCCCGCATGAGGTCCAGGCCCAGGTTGCGGGTAGGCATAGCCATGGGCTTACCTTAGGGGGGGCGATTTATTATTGCAATCATATGTTTTTCCTCATAGCATAAGTCCATGCTGATATCTAAAAACGCTAAGCTCCCCAACCCCGCCGCCTTAAGGGTGTTCGTCACCGTGGTGGAGGAAGGAGGGGTGGGCCGGGCCGCCCTGGCCCTGGGCATCACCCAACCGGCGGTGAGCCAGTACCTCAGGGCCCTCGAGGAACAGGTGGGCCACCCCCTCTTTGAGCGGCAGGGGCGGCACCTGGTCCTCACCCGGGTAGGGGAAGCCCTCCTCCCCGAGGCCCGGCGGGTGGTGCAGGCCCTGGAGGAGTTCCAGCGGGTCTCCCAGGCCATGGGCCGGCTGGAGATGGGGGAGATCACCCTGGGGGCCTCCACCACCATGGCCACCTACGTGGTCCCCTTCCTCCTGAAGAAGTTCCACGAGGCCCACCCCGGGGTGCGGGTCCACTTGGAAAGCGGGAGCTCGGAGCGGCTGGCGGAGCGCCTGCTCATGGGGGAGCTGGAACTGGCCATCGTGGAGGGGGTGGAGCGCTGGGAGGGCTACGAGCGCCACCTCTTCTACGAGGACGAGCTGGTGCTCATCGTCCCCCCGGACCACCCTGGGCCGGCCGGGAGGAGGTGCCTCCCGATTGGCTCCTGCGGGAAACCCTGGTGGTGCGCAAGCCGGGCTCCATGACCTGGCGGGCCCTGGAGCGGGCCTTTGAGCAGGCCAACCTGGAGCTCAGCCCCACCTTCTACACCGACAACAACGAGGTCACCAAGCGCCTGGTGCTGGCGGGGGCCGGGGTGGGCATCGTGAGCCGGGTGGTGGTCCAGCCCAACCTGAAGGTGGGGAACCTCAAGGCCCTGCGCCTGGCCCCACCGGTGGGGGAGATCCGCCGCTATTTCTGGCTGGTCCACCCCAAGCGGGTGGCCAACCCGGCGGCCCAAGCCCTCATTGCCCTTCTCCGGACCTGACCAGGCGGATGGCCAGGGCGAAGGCCACCACCATGAGGGAAAGAAGCCCCAGTTCCGCCAGGACCGCCATGAAGGCGGGGTCCGCCAGGTCAAACTTCTCCACCGCCTCGGCGGTGAGGACCAGGACCCGCCTTATGGCGGCGATGATGCCGATGATGAGGAAGGGGGTGGCCTCGAGGCTCCCCTCCTTGGCGAAGCGGAGCAGGGTGTAGAGGATCTCCGCCAGCATCAAGGCCAAAAGCACCCGGTCCAGGAGCCGCAAGGCCACCTCCCCGTAGTCCCCCTGCAGGAGGTGGTGGACTCCTTCCACCAAGGAGGTAAGGAGGAGGACCGCCGCCCCGGCGGCGATGAGGAATCCCGCAAAGAGGTAGATGGCGGTCTCGGTGCCCTGGAGGATGCGGAAGGCGTCCCGCTTCACCCCCTTAGTCTACATCGTTGAGGTAGTCGGGCTCCCCGTGCTCCTCCAAAAAGCGCTTCGCCTCGTAGGGAGAGCGCACCTCCTCCAAGGAAGCCTTGGGGCCCTCCATCCAGTGGGGCAGGGCGGTGGGCGGCGGGGCCTGGAACCCGTAGAAGTAGTAAAGGACGTAAAGGCCCCGCTCGTCCTTCAAGACCACCGCGTCCCCGTAAC
The DNA here is from genome assembly GCA_001311585.1 of Thermus sp. JCM 17653. Taxonomy (GTDB): domain Bacteria; phylum Deinococcota; class Deinococci; order Deinococcales; family Thermaceae; genus Thermus. The sequence goes on along the minus strand of BBBN01000030.1, from coordinate 851 downwards.
CGTCCTCCAGTACCTTCACCGCCATGGCCTTGGCCTTTTCGTAGGGAAGCTCGTCGTACTCCATGCCTCACCTCCTACTTGGACTCGTTAACGAAAAGAGCGTAGCCGTGTTCTTCCAGCCAGCGGGCCTGGTCGTAGGGGGCGCGGAAGCCTCCGGTGCCTCCCGGGGACCCTCCACCCAGTCGGGGGTTTCCTCGGGGTCGGGGGCCTTCCGGCCGTAGAGGGGGAAGAAGTAGTAGAGGGCGTAGTACCCCCCTTCCCCGAGAAGGACCAGGCCCTCCCCCATCCCGTCCGCCAACACCCGGACGGCCTTGGCCTCCGCCTCCCGGTAGGCTAGCTCCCACACGGGGGCACCTCCAGAAGCAGCCGGTAATCGGTGGTGAGGCGGTCCTTGGCCATGGGGCGGAAGACCCGGTCGGCGAACTCCACGTGCAGGGGGTGGTCCCGGTAGCGTTCCACCACCTCGGGCCCGGAAAAAAAGGACGGAGATGAAGTAGCGGTAGCGAACCCCCGGTAAAAGGGCCTCCCCAAAGCGGAGCCCTACCACCCCGGGAATGCGAAGCAGGACCTCCTTGGCCTCCTCGGCCATGCGCAAGACCTCCTCCCTCGAGGCCTCGGCGTTGAACACGATCAGGTGCTCCACCATCCCCGCACCTCCTCCAAATAACCCAGGTCCGCCATCACCCGTTCCCCCTCCCTGGGACCCCGCAAGACCAGCCCGGGGTTCCCCTCATCTCCCAGGTGGCTCAGCACCGCCTGGGCCTGGGAGAAGTCCTGGCCCGAGGTGTACAGGCCCGGGGTCACCAAGACCGGAAACCCCGCCCCCAAAGCCGCCAAGAGGCCGTTGCGGG